>JBBDSF010000210.1:0-37817 GCA_040905125.1 Pseudomonadales bacterium
CGCAGGTTGTTCATGACCAGGGTCTGATGTGTTTCCGCGACGCCCAGTTCCCAGGGTATGCCCGCATGTTTGATGGAAGTGAGCGGGGATGCGCCGGTACCACCTTCGTGTCCGGCAATGACCAGATGATCCGTTTTGGCCTTGGTTACCCCGGCCGCGATTGTGCCCACGCCGATTTCGGCAACGAGTTTCACGCTGATACGGGCGCGCGGATTGCTGTTCTTCAGGTCATGGATGAGCTGGGCGATATCCTCGATGGAATAAATGTCGTGATGGGGCGGAGGGCTGATCAGCCCCACGCCGGGTGTGGAGTGGCGGATTCTGGCGATATTTTTATCGACCTTGCCGCCGGGCAACTCGCCGCCTTCGCCCGGTTTTGCGCCCTGAGCAATCTTGATTTGCAGCTCATCCGAGTTGGTCAGGTACCAGATGGTGACCCCGAACCGGCCGGAGGCGACCTGCTTGATGGCGGATCGTTTGGAATCCCCGTTTGGCATGGGCGTATACCGTTCGGGATCTTCACCGCCTTCGCCGGTGTTGGATTTGCCGCCGATCCGGTTCATGGCAATCGCCAGTGCTTCATGACTTTCTTCGGAGATCGCTCCCAGGCTCATGGCGCCCGTGCAAAAGCGTTTGACGATTTCGGAGGCGGGCTCGACTTCATCCAGGGGGACAGGACCGTCATTAACGTTGTCTTTGAACTTGAGTAGTCCCCTGAACGCAGCTTTTCTGGTCGTTTCCTCATTGGCATTGCGAGCGAATTTCCAGTAGGCATCCTGATCATTGCCCCTGGCAGCCACCTGCACGTGAGCGATCGTATCCGGGTTCCACATATGCGTATCACCGCCATGGCGCCAGTGGAAATCACCAGGATTCGAGAGCACGGGGATGAGATTTTCCGTTCTCGTGGGATATCCCAATTCATGTCGGTGCCTGGTTTCCTCAAACAGGACGTCAAAATTAATACCCTGAACACGGCTGGCGGTGCCCACGAAGCATCGGTCGATGATTTCGTCGGCGATTCCAACGGCTTCAAATATCTGTGCGCCTTTATAGGAGTGAAGCGTGGATATGCCCATCTTCGCCATCACCTTCAACATGCCCTTGGCAACGCCTTTCTTGTACGCCGCTACGATCGAATCGTCAGTCGGATAATCATCCGCGTCCAACAGTCCGTCAATTTTAGCTTGCCACAATGCTTCAAAAGCAACGTATGGGTTGACCGCATCGGCGCCATACCCAACGAGAAGACAGTGGTGGTGAACTTCTCGCGCCTCGCCCGTTTCGAGAACAATGCCGATTCGCGTGCGCTGGTGGGTTTTTACCAGATGATGGTGGACAGCCCCACAAGCAATCAGAGAGCTGATCGGGATCTTGGCAGAGGAGATGGCTCGATCGGATAGAATGATCAGGGAATACCCCTGCTCGATGGCCTCGGTGGCTTCCTGGCAAATCCGGTCGATGGCCGACATCATGCCTCGTTTGCCATCCCGCTTCGGAAAGGTGATATCGATCACCTTTGATCGCCAGTCCCGATAATCCATTTCCCGAAGTGCGCAAAGCTGCTCGTTCGACAGAATCGGATGCGGCACTTTCAGGCGATTTGCATGTTGCTCGGTTGTCTCCAGCAGGTTGCCCTCGGGACCGATAAAACACTCGAGAGACATGACCACTTCTTCCCGGATGGAGTCGATCGCCGGGTTGGTTACCTGGGCAAACAGTTGTTTGAAATAGTCGTATATCAGCCTTGGCTTGTCGGAAAGACAGGCGAGTGCACTGTCGTTACCCATGGACCCGAGCGGGTCTCTCGCTTCCGTGACCATTGGCAATAGCATGAATTGCATGGTTTCGACGGTGTATCCGAATGCCTGCATGCGAGGAATCAAGGTCGTCGGGTTGAAGCCGTGGTCATCGGGTACTTCAGGAATGTCATCCAGTTCGATTTTCTGGTTGTCCAGCCATTGCCGATAGGGCCGTCGGGACGAGAAGTCGTGTTTGAGTTCTTCATCGGGTACCAGGCGTCCCGACTCGAAATCCAGTAGAAACATGCGGCCGGGCCTGAGTCGGCCCTTTTCTTTCACGTTCGCCGGGTCGACTGGCAGGACGCCCACTTCCGAGGCCATGATGACGTGATCGTCATGGGTGACGTAATATCTTGAAGGTCGCAGGCCATTGCGGTCGAGTACCGCGCCAATATAGTGGCCGTCGGTAAAGACGATGGAAGCCGGGCCATCCCAGGGTTCCATAAGCGTTGAGTGATATTCGTAGAACGCCTTTTTCTCATCGGCCATGTTGGCGTCCGATTCCCAGGCCTCCGGGATCATCATCATGACCGCCTCCTGGAGTGTTCTGCCGGTCATCAGGAGGAATTCCAGCACATTGTCGAAGGTGCCCGAGTCGGAGAAGTCGGGTTCGACGATGGGGAATAATTTTTCGATGTTTTCGGCAAACAATTCTGATTTAACGACGCCCTGGCGGGCGGTCATCATGTTCTTGTTGCCGCGAAGGGTATTAATTTCCCCGTTGTGACTCATAAACCGATTGGGTTGTGCCCGGTCCCAGGAAGGCAGCGTATTGGTGCTGAAGCGTGAGTGGACCATGGCCAAGTGGGTCTCGTAGTCCGGGTCATTGAGGTCCTTGAAAAAGGGAAACAGCTGATTGGGCGTTAACATACCCTTATAAACAATCACCTTGGTGGACAGGGAGCACGCATAAAACATATGTGCCTGCTTTAAATCCGAGCCGCGTTTTAGTGTCTCGGTACTCCGTCGTCTGATCTGGTACAGAACACGTTCGAAAGCATCACCTTCGATCCCGTTGGCCTTCACGAAGATTTGCTCAATGGCAGGTTGAGCGGTTCTTGCGGCCGGCCCCACATCGGCGCCTTCGGGATCCACGGGAACTTCGCGCCAGGTCAAAAATTCCTGGCCTTCCTCTGCGATGACGCGCTCGATTGTCTCCTTGCAAAACGCGCGTTCCTGATCATCTGTAGGCAGGAATAGATTGCCGACGGCATATTGATGAGCCGGTGGTAACTCAATACCGAATTCTCGTGCAAGTCGGGCAAAAAACGGATGTGGAAGTGCCGTCAGAATGCCAGCGCCGTCGCCGGTATTCTTCTCGAAGCCGCAAGCGCCCCGATGGGCCATTCGCGAGTTGATGTGGTAGGCGTCCAGCATAATCTGATGGCTGGCCTGGCCCTTGATATTGGCGACAAATCCAACCCCACACGCATCCTTCTCATTTGCAGGGTCGTATAGCCCGATTTTCCCCGGCCGTTTGCCATCGTTGTATTTCACTGTTGTGTTCATCAATTGCACTCTTTTGCCAGTCTCCGGCAGTCGATCTTTTGCTGAACGCGCCGTCGAGTTTATAACCTCTTTTTGTTGGGAGGCGCAGAAAGATTACTGTATCTCTGCAGAGTCAAGGTGCCAATCACCGCTATCAACACTCTTGTGGAGTGCGCCTGTGTTGCAGCGGGAGCCGGGTAGGCCCAAGCGCAGGCGAGCCGGAAACGATACCATCCGGACAGGGAAAGTCAAGACTTTAGGCAGTCACCGCGCCGATACCTTGATATCATATCTTATTGATTTTAAGGCAAAAATATAAATGGAGATTTCATGGAGACGGGGAAAAGCAGCTGCGAGCTACGAGCTTCGAGCCGCGAGCTACGAGCGACGAGTCGCGGCAGGGGATTCATCGTAAAGTGATGGTCATTCGTTGTCGCCAGGCTGAGAGTGGCCCTGTGCGGTGATTTTGACCAAGGGCTGGGAGTCGTCGCTCGTCGCTCGCGGCTCGAAGCTCGAAGCTCGAAGCTCGAAGCCCATTGCTCCTACGCTGCCTGCCGGTGATATAATCCGTCCTTTCGTTAACATCACACATTCAGGATTCCATCATGAAGCAGCCAGTTCGGGTCGCGGTGACCGGTGCCGCAGGTCAAATCAGTTATTCACTTTTATTCAGAATCGCCTCCGGACAGATGCTGGGGGAAGATCAACCCGTCATCCTGCAATTGCTTGAAATTCCGCCGGCCATGGAGGCGTTGAGTGGCGTGGTCATGGAGCTCGATGATTGCGCGTTTCCCCTGGTTGAGGGTATCGAGGCCACCGATAACCCGGATAAAGCCTTTAAGGACGTGGACTACGCGATGTTGGTCGGCTCGCGGCCGCGGGGACCAGGTATGGAAAGAAAGGACCTGCTTGAAGCCAACGCCCAGATATTTTCGGTGCAGGGGAAGTCCCTGAATACCAATGCATCGAAAGATGTGCGGGTTCTGGTGGTGGGTAACCCGGCCAATACCAATTGTCTGATTGCCCAGCGGAATGCCCCGGATCTGGACTCGCGCCAATTTACGGCAATGACCCGGCTCGATCATAACCGCGCAGTTACACAACTCGCCAAAAAGACCGGCAACCACCCCAATGACGTGCAAGATCTTTGTATCTGGGGCAACCACTCTTCGACACAATATCCGGATGTGAGCCACGCCACCGTCGCGGGCAAACCGGCAATGGAACTGGTCGATCAGTCATGGGTCGAGAGCGAGTTTATTCCCACCGTCCAACAACGGGGCGCGGCGATCATTAAAGCCCGTGGCCTGTCCAGTGCAGGCTCCGCGGCCAACGCGGCTATCGACCATATGCGCGACTGGGTCATGGGAAGCGACGGTAATCGGGTCAGTATGGCGGTCTATTCCGATGGCAGTTACGGCATCGAAAAGGGCTTGATCTATTCCTTCCCTTGCACCACCAAAGACGGGGCGTGGGAAATCGTTCCGGGCCTTGATATCAGCGAGTTCAGTCAGAAGAAAATGCTGGATACGGAAAATGAGCTCAAGGAGGAACGCGACGCGGTCAAGGATTTGCTGCCCGGCTAGAGGATGAGTACGCATCCGGCACTCATATTTATTATCCTGTTCCTTGCAGGTTGTAGTGGGCAACCTGCTCTGACGCCGCTGGAAAGCGGCGATGTAATATTGGCTTTCGGTGACAGCCTGACATATGGCACAGGTGTGGCAGCCGAGCAAAGTTATCCGGCAGTGTTGTCCGACATGTCCGGGTTTGAGGTGGTGCGCTCGGGCGTCCCGGGCGAGACCTCGAGCCAGGGGCTGGAACGGTTGCCCAGGGTTTTACAGGACGTCGCACCTGATCTGGTGATTCTGTGCCACGGCGGTAACGATGTGCTGCGGCGCATGGACCCTGTCGAAACCGAGGAGAATCTCAGGAAGATGATTCGTAAAATTCGCGCTTATGGTGCGGACGTGGCGTTGCTGGCTGTGCCAAAAATGGGTCTGTTTCCTGGAGCCCCTGACTATTACACGCGTATTCGGGACGACATGCAGGTGCCAGTGGAAATCGATATTGTCGCCACGCTGCAGTCAGACTCCACGATGAAATCCGACCGCGTGCATTTCAACGATAAGGGCTATCGAAAGATGGCGGAAGCCGCCCACTCGATGCTGAAAGAAGCCGGCGCGATCTGATTAGCTATAACAGAGGGGCCCGGCTTGCGCCGCATGATTCTGAACGAGGTCAGATATCCGTTTTAAAGCTCCCTGTTGGTGCCTGGCAGAGCGACCAAAGCAATGCTCTGGCCGTTATCGGTATTGACAATAGCTAACGACTCAGTTGAGGCGGGAATGTAGCAAGCTTGCTCGGCTTCGAGGAGCAGGCTTCCAATTCGGTTTCTACCGTTTACCCCCGCTACAATCAGATAGGTGTCTGTTGAAGGCAGTGACCAGGTTGCGTCAGGGGCGAGGGTGACGCGATACACCTCGAATTGCTCGAAATCCGCAATAATATCGACTTGATGATGTCCGGGGCTCTCCGAGACCCTCGTGAGTTCGGGGTTCAGGTCCGCGGATAATCGGGCTTTGGCCGCGGCGACTTCGGTATCCCAGTGGGACTGGGTCAACACTTTCTGTGCAAAGGAAAGTATGTAACGCTCATAGTGTGGTGTCTGAAATTCGATAACGCGAACACCATGTTGCAAGGCGTGAGGTGTCAGTGGACGAACCTGCACCACATCGCCAACTTCAAGAGGGTGTAACGCGGTAAATGCGTCCATTGTTCCGCGGCACTGGCGTTCCTTTTCATTGAGCGCCGGCTCCAGTTTTGCCTTCCAGGCTTCCAGTTCGACTGGCGATACGACCTCGTCACTTGCGTAGCCCGCTGCCTGACGATATTGGTCGAGCTGCTCGTCCACTTGCGCCCGCACGGTACGGTAGGCGTTGACGCTTTGCATATAGGCCTGCCTGAATTCTTTCTCGGAGTCGAATTGCGACAGTGCGCTCTCGTCGAATCCGTAACGGATTCTTCCTGTGCCATCTGGCCAGGCGGCCTGGTTAACATGAGTCACCACATAGACTTCTGTCTTCTGTTCGTGAAGTTCGAAGTACAGATCACCGTAAACCTCGTCAGGCAATGGATCGAGAATTTTGAGCAATATCGGCTCCACGTCTTGCTGATGGCCAGCGAGGAGTTCTGGTGCCATCGACAATAGCCAGGGAATTGGCGTCCCCTTGATTTTGCATACGCCACGCGCCTCGATACCCGTATACCAGATTTCCCGGCCCCATGGTTTGGGTACAACGACTGTTTCAAGTGGCAAAGGCGCGGACAGATCGAGTGTCTGAATGCCCAGTTTATCGGCCGTCTCAAGAAACGTTTTGTACGGGTCCCGTGTGACTGTCTGCGACGCTTCAAATGCGTTGGCGAGCGCTGCCTCATCATCCGTGATTGCGCATTGCCATGTGTGATCGTCCAGATAACAAACAGCGGACAGAGTCACGTCAGGCTTGCCCGGCAAATAATATTGCTGATGTGCCCAGGACAGGGTGAAGCACTTGCCCTCTGAGCCACGAATTTGTAGCCGTTGTGCAATGAAATCGTTGGGGCCAGGGGTGAACTCGGTCATTGGTGGCAATATACCAACCCCGGGTTGGCGATTGTAGCGGAATTTCGGCTCATAAGATGAAATATAACCGCGCTGTCCTGGGTCTCGTCTGCACTGAGGAGACTCCAATCGACGATCGGTCTATCACCATGAAATCTTGTTGTCGATGAGATTGGTCACAAATTATTACTTTTTGTGTTTACAATCTGCCCCGGATCATCTTAAGGTTATATAGAAGGGCAGTCTTTCCAAAATGAGACAAAAGAAAAGGCACCCTTGGCTCGCGAAAGCGAGACGCGAAACACCTAAAATTTGATTGGGGGGAAGCCCATGGCTATTCGCTACAAGATCGTTGGAGTGGTGTCGCTTGCTGCAACACTGCTTATCACGTCCCAACCTGCCTTATCTGCTGAACAACAGCAAAGAAGACAAATCGAGGAAGTCATCGTGACGGCGGAACGGCGTCAGTCGACCGTACAGGATACGTCGATTTCGATGAGTGCCTTCGATTCCAACTTTATGGAGAACTACAACATCCGTAACCCGGAAGATCTCCAGAATTACATGCCGTCAACGGTTATCCAGACCTATGATGCCGCCATTCGCGGCGTCGGTCGGACGTTCCGTACCCTGGGGGGCGATCCCGGCATTGCCACCTATTTCAATGACGTCTATTCGGAGGACTTCGCCATTGCCGCGACAGAGGGCGGCCTTCAGGATCTGGAACGCGTCGAGGTGCTGCGCGGACCGCAAGGCACTTTGTATGGCCGTAATGCCGTCGGCGGCGCGGTGAACTTTATTACCAAACGGCCCACAGAGCAATTCGAGCTGGATGTGGAGGCGTCGGCTGGCAACTTCGGCCTGTTCGAACACAGCGCGATCATTTCGGGTCCGCTAATCGACAATGTCCTCCGGGGCCGATTGTCGAGCTATACGCGAGACCGGGACGGGTTTATTAATGATACCTCCCCGACCGGCAAGGATATTGCCTCCCAGGGGGATGAAAATTTCGCCCTGGCGCTTGAGTGGACGCCGACGGACTCATTGACATTTTATCTTCGTGGCAATCTGCGCAATTCGAATCAGGAGTTCAATGGCGGTGCTGGTTCTTCCGCACTCCATGCGGGGGATCTGGGTCCCAATGGATATCAGGATGGGTTCCGCAATACAGAGGACTTCGCATTTGGCTTCCGCGAAATCACGCGTGGCAACTTTGATCCTTCGCAACCGGATTTCCACAATCCGGGCGCCCAGGTATTCGAATTTGCGCATCCCCAGACAGGGGCAATCGTTGAGGCACAGCGAGCCCGCCCCGGAATCGATAGCGTAGCGGCGCTGGATGAACCCGATGGTGCGGGCGGTTTTATTCGCGGCAACGCCACTTCTGCCTTTGTGTTGCCCAACTATGCGTTCGGTCACCCGGCATCACGTACCCATGCCTATGACCGGGAAAACCTGGAAGGCGACGACCTGAAGACAGATACCAATGGAAACGTATTCGAGTCGTTTGATCATTCAGCGGTGCAGTTCCATATCGACTACGAACATGCCGCGTTCAGTTTCAAGTACATCTTCGGCTATACCGACTTCGACTACCGGCGTAATACTGACGACGACTATACCGGCAGCGAACGTTTTGGCAGCGACGAGTTTTTCGTCCAGCAGGAAAACGAGAACTGGCAGCACGAGGTTCGGTTCACGTTCGATACAGGACCCGTAACGACCACTGCCGGCGTCTTCGTTTATCAATCCACTGTCAACCAGCGGCTCGATTTGTACGACCAAATCGATACCCAGGGCCGCCTGCAGGACACGGCGAGCTATGATGGCTTCGGTCTGGGCAGCGATCTGGCCAATGCGCAGATGTTCGGCACGGTGCTGGGGGTTCTGGACAGTCTACCGGCCTCGGTCGGAGGACTTCCTGACGACACGATTGTCATTAATCGTCCAATGAACCAGATTCGCGAGGCGGAGTTCCTGCATGAGGCCGGCGAGGTCGCCCTGAGTCCTGCAACCGGTGCTGCGACAGTGCTTGCTCCCTGGTACGGCGACTCACCGCCTCCGGGTCAGCCGGCCTCATCCCTTCGAGGCGGGGCACATCATACGCTGGGCACCTACTTTGCCTGGGATAACGATATCCAGACAGACGCTGTAGCTTACTACTTTCAAAGCGAGTGGCAGATCAACGACAAATGGTCGTTGACTGGTGGATTGCGGTATTCGAAAGACGAAAAGGAGGCTATTGAGCGACTGATCGGTCAGCAGGAAAATACCGCGCTGACGCCCCTTGCACTGTTTGATGTCTTTAATCTGTTTGGTGGGGGGGCGAACGCACCGCTGCCGGGCACGGCCAATGCATTTGCCACCAATCCCGTCGGTGCAGGGTTTGGATGTGGGTTCGCGGACGGGAACCCTGCGACCAATAACATGCTGTGTCTGTTCAACGTCGTTAACGGCGCGATCAACCCGCTGAGCCCCATCCAGGCACCCGGCGATCCAGGTACAAATCCCGGTGACGAGCCGGTCCGCCTGACCGGCGTGCCGATTGCATTCAATATCTACCGGCCGTTGGAGACCGAGGACAGCGCCGTAACCTGGCGTTTGAATCTGGACTACAAACCGACGGTCAACTCACTGGTGTATGGCTCGGTGACAACCGGCTGGAAGGCGGGTGGATTTAATCTCGGGTTTTTCTCAGTCAATAACCAGGTTTATGACGAGGAAACGATCATCTCCTACGAGGTTGGCTATAAGACACAGCTTCTCGATAACAGCCTGCAGTTTAATACCGCGCTGTACTATTACGAGCAGGAAGATCGGCAGACAGGGACCCGGCAGGTCAGCGGACTCGGCACCAGTACCGACATCGCTAACTGGCCGGAGACAGCGGCCATAGGCTGGGAAGGTGATTTCACCTGGCTCGCCACGGAGTCCCTGACCATTGGTGGCAACTGGAGTTATACCAAATCGGAGTTTGACTCGAACTTCACGGTTGTCGACACACTGAATCCGGAACATCCGACGACGCTGTTCAGAGCGGATGAGTTGAGCGTGACAGGCGGAGACGGCCTGCAGCAGCCGAAAATCCCGGTGTGGAAGGCCACAGGCTGGGCTCAATATACCTGGAACATGGCGTACGGTTCGATCGACTTTTTCACTTCCGTGGCGTATACAGATGAGTGGTGGATCGAGCCGCCTTTCGAGCGTGACATCGACCGGGCGCCGGAGTTCGTGCGTTGGGATGCCCGGGCCAGCTGGAAGAGTCCGACTCGACGCTGGGAGGTCTCGGTTTTCGTCAACAACATTACCGATGAAGTGGGTATCCGTGACATCGAGCGTCAAACCGAGGACATGAATTTCCAGCGGACAATCACCACGACCGAACCGCGGCTGTATGGTATCGGCGTACGCTATCACATTAGTCCAGGTGATAGCTTCTAAGCCATCTGTGCGCTGTATTCACAAACAGCGCCTTGTAACATAAGACCTGCCTTAAAAAAGAAGGGGCCCCAGGGCCCCTTCACTTTTTGGCTCAGCAATACTGGACAGAGCCGGTTCTCTGATGAATCATGCGTATATGATCGACGAACTCACGGAAAATCAGCGAACGGAGCTGGATCGCGACCTGCGCCAGCTAAAAACCGATCTTGAAAGTCTGCTTGAAATGACCGAGAGCGGGACCCGGCCCGTTAAGCTAAAGGACAATGCCGGCCGCTTGACCCGCATGGCCGAGTTGCACGATCAAAGCATCCTGATGGCCAACCGCAATGTGGTCAAAAACAGACTTAAACAGGTGAACGCAGCGTTGCAGAGAATTGAGAAAGACGTTTACGGGGATTGTTCGGCTTGTGGCGAGCCCATCAATTTTCCAAGACTTAAAGCCTATCCCGATGCAGCCATGTGCCTTGCCTGTAAAAGCGAAACAGAGTAACTGCACTCCGCCGCCTCGTCTGGGCGCGAGAATTCCAAATCCGACGAGCGGTCAAGGATACACCTATGGATACGATTCTACAGCTGGGTATCGCGTTGGCTATCGGCTTCCTGATCGGGATGGAACGAGGCTGGCAAGAGCGGGAAGCGGAGGAAGGGCAACGGCTGGCGGGTATTCGTACCTTCGGGCTGATTGGCCTTCTGGGAGGCACCTGGGCGCTGATTTCACAGGAAATGGGCGTGTTGCTACAGGGCTTTGCCTTTCTGGCGCTTGCCAGTTTCCTGATGCTGGGGTATTACCTGGATGTTCGCAAGGACCATGACATTGGTCTGACCACCGTGATGGCGGCCATGTTGACCTTCACATTCGGTGCCTTGTGCGTTATCGGCCATGCTACCGTTGCCGCCGCGGCTGCGGTGGTTACCACGACAATCCTTACCCTTAAACCGACGCTGCATCAATGGCTACAAAAGATGGAGCGAGTTGAGTTACATGCGGTGCTCAAGTTCCTGCTCATTTCCGTGGTGATTCTGCCGGTGCTTCCCAATCAGGGTTACGGTCCATGGCAAACGCTTAATCCTTATCAAATCTGGTGGATGGTGGTGCTGATAGCCGGCATCTCATCGGTAGGTTATTTTGCCATCAAGTTGGCGGGCGCGGAAAAAGGAATTTCGTTGACGGCATTGTTTGGCGGAATCGCCTCGTCCACAGCTACCACGATCAATCTGGCACACTTCAGAAATAAAATGGACATACCCTTTCTTTTATCGGCGGGCGTGTTACTGAGTGCGGCTACCATGTTTCCTCGCGTTCTGATTGAAGTCGCGGTCGTAAACTGGTCACTGTTGCCCTTGGTTGCAATTCCTCTGGTCTCTATGACGCTCGTCACGCTTTTGCTCGCAGTCTGGGCCTGGTGGAGAAATCCCGTGACGGATGAGCACCACGAGCTGGAATTGGAAAATCCATTCCAGATAATGACGGCCTTGAAGTTCGGTGCTCTGCTGGCACTGATTATGTTGTTAGCGAAAGGACTGCAAGCCTGGTTGGGCGATCAGGGTATCTATCTTTTGTCATTGGCGTCCGGATTGGCCGATGTTGACGCCATAACCTTATCGTTGGCAAAGATGGCGAGAGAAGGTTTGGCGGCTCAAGTCGCTGCTGACGGTATTGTCATCGCTTCCATTGTTAACACTGCCGTCAAAGGTGTGCTGTTTGCCGCCATTGCAGGGATCAAGAATAGTCGATGGTTAGTCATTGCGATCTTTTCCGTTTCGACAGTTGGAACAATTGCGTTGCTATTAAGCCAAAGTTGATGGCCGCGACATCGTTAAAATGTTAGAATATGGTGTTTTAATGTTTAATATTGCTATGTGTTAATATAAGTATGCGTGATGATGGCAAGACGTCATCGCCCAATTAGTGTAAAATACCCTGAATTATTACGTAATGCGCCCGTGATGCGGTGCAATACATACATTTATTTTCAAAAGAAGGGATTAGTGAATGAGCCAGGAAAGTAAACAGTCGTTTGGCTCCGACCCAGTTGCAGTGCGCGACTCAGGTCATTTTGCCGAAGAATATATCGATGGTTTTGTTGACAAATGGGACGATTTGATCGATTGGGAACAGCGGGCGAAGAGCGAAGGCGATTTTTTTATAGACACTTTGAGAGAACATGGTGCCCGTTCCGTGCTGGATGTTGCGACCGGCACCGGATTCCATTCTATTCGCCTGCTGGAAGCAGGTTTCGAAGTGGTTAGTGCCGATGGCAGCCCGGAAATGCTGGTCAAAGCGTTTGAAAACGGGCGTAAGCGCGGACACATTCTGCGGACCGTCCAGGCGGATTGGCGCTGGTTGAATCGGGATGTCCATGGCGAATACGACGCGATTATTTGCCTCGGTAATTCGTTTACGCATTTATTCGAAGAGCGTGACCGGCGCAAAACGCTGGCAGAATTTTACGCCATGCTTAAACACGATGGCATTTTGATACTTGATCAGCGAAATTATGATTCGATTTTAGACGAAGGCTTCAGCAGTAAACATACGTATTATTATTGTGGTGACGAAGTCACCGCTGAGCCGGAACATGTTGATGACGGCCTGGCGCGTTTCCGCTATCAATTCGCGGATGGTTCGGAATACCATTTGAATATGTATCCCCTTAGGAAGAACTATACGCGCCAACTAATGCGAGAAGTCGGTTTTCAGAAAATCAACACGTTTGGTGATTTCAAGGAAACCTACCACGAGGGCGAGCCGGATTTCTTCGTCCACGTGGCGGAAAAAAATTACGAAGAAAACGAAACACTGGAGGAGTGAAATTATGAGTAGTCAATATTCCGAGACCGTTGAGACGGCACGTGAGTATTACAACAGTACCGATGCAGACAATTTTTATTATACGATATGGGGCGGTGAGGACATTCATGTCGGCTTGTACGAATCCGATGATGAACCCATCGCAGATGCCAGCCGCCGGACTGTGAAGACGATGGCAGCGAAATTACAGACACTCGGGAAAGACAGTCGGGTCCTGGATGTGGGTGCCGGCTACGGTGGTGCCATGCGTTATCTCGCCGATACCTGGGGTTCTTCCTGCGTGGCACTGAATCTGTCTGAGGTCGAAAACGAAAGAGACCGGCAGATGAACAAGGAGCAGGGCCTCGATAAGCTGATCGAGGTAGTCGACGGTGACTTCGAAAATCTGCCCTACGCGGATGAATCGTTCGATATCGTCTGGTGCCAGGATTCATTTTTGCACAGTGGCAACAGAGAAACGGTGATTGCCGAGTGTGCCCGGGTGCTCAAACCCGGTGGTGAGTTTATCTTTACCGATCCGATGCAGGCTGATGACGCGCCGAAGGATAAACTGCAACCGATTTATGACCGGATTCACCTGGAATCCATGGGTTCGCCGGGCTTCTATCGGGAAGTGGCACCAAAACATAATCTCAAGGAAATCGATTTCGAGGACCACTCGCCGCAATTGCCGCGCCACTACGGCCGAGTGCTGAAAGAACTGGCTGGCCGGGAGCAAGAGGTTCAGCAAGCCGGCGTCAGCCAGGAATATATCGAACGTATGAAGAAAGGCCTGAGCCATTGGGTCGAAGGCGGTAATAATGGCTATCTGCGTTGGGGTATTTTTCACTTTCAAAAGCAATAATCCGGTTGCGTAGACCGGCTTCCTGAAATCAGGCTGGTCAATAATGGACTACACGTACCTGGAAAGTCCGCTCGGCAATCTGCTGATTGCGGGTGATCATGAAGAACTGAAATACATCGGTTTTCCGTCCGGCAAGGCAAAACTGATACCCGGCGATGGTTGGATCCGTGACGACACACAGTTTCGCGACGCGAAAAAACAACTGCAGGAATATTTCACCGGCGTACGAGCGTCATTCGATCTAAAACTCCGGCCCGACGGAACCGAATTTCAGTTAGCGGTGTTGTCGGCGCTGCAACGAATTCCTTATGGTGCAACCCGTAGTTATCGGGACATTGCCGAGTCTATTGGCCGGCCGAAGGCGGTCAGGGCCGTCGGCGCTGCCAATGGCAGAAACCCACTACCGATAGTGATTCCGTGCCATCGCGTTATTGGCGCCAATGGCAGCTTGACAGGATTCGGTGGTGGGCTCGAAGCCAAAGCGTATCTGCTTGACCTTGAGCGCAGACAACAAAGTCTTGCACTCGATGGCTAGAAAAAGTGTTTTACTTTGTCCTTGTAGGACCGGCTCATTTTAATCGAGTTGCCGTTGGAGAGCACCAGGAAGTACTCGCCATTCATGTGGTTACAGACTTTGACGATTCGATCCAGGTTGACAATCGTGCTGCGGTGAACACGTTGGAAGATATCCGGGTTCAGCTGTTCTTCCAGCTCTTTCATGGTAATCCGCATGATATGCGTCTGTCCGTTCGCGTGTATGCACATGTAATCGCCGGCGGCATCTATCCAGTCGATGTCCCGGATGTCTACAAGGGTGGTTTCATCGCCATCTTTTATCGCCAGGCGATTGGGCCATGATTTGATATTGGCGTTCTCGTTAAGCAACTCGGTCACAGATGTTTCAGGTTTACCGGTAATGCTGATGATCAATTCCAGCAAACGTTGTTTGTCCGTTATGGCTTCCTTGTGTTCGGCGTGATGCCTGGCTCTGTCCACCGCGTCAATCAGGCGATCTTCATCGACGGGCTTTAACAGATAATCTACAGCATGAACTTTAAATGCTTCTATGGCGTACTTATCGAACGCGGTAACGAAAATAACAAGGGGCATATTGTCCTGTTGTAAATTGCCAATCACATCAAAGCCGCTCATACCCGGCATCTGGATGTCGAGAAAAACCAGATCCGGTTGAAATCTGGAGATGGCATTCAACGCTTCACGACCGTTGCTGCACTCGTCCACTACTTCTATACCTTGCATCTCCGCCAGACGCAAGGTGATACCTTTGCGCGCCAGTGATTCGTCGTCGACGACGATTGCCTTCAGTTCAAGCATAATTACTCGGTCTCGAAAGGAATTCGTATTTCTATGTTCAAACCATGAGGTTTTGCTTCGCTGAACCTGCAGGAGTGGCGATCACCGTACAATTCGCGCAGTCGATGGCGCGTATTGGCCAGTCCCACACCGCGGAATTCAGGCAATGCGCCGTCGGTCGTGTCGAGCCCCGGACCATTGTCGCTCACTTGCAATTGGAGGTCCCCGTCAATGACCCGCGCGCTGATCTCGATTTTGCCACCGTTCTCGCTCTGCGCAACCGCATACTTGATGGAATTTTCGACCAGTGGTTGCAATAGCAGGCTGGGAACCAGCGCTTTCCGGGCGTGGTCTTCGATGTCGAATTCAACATCCAGCCGGTCGTCGAAACGCAGTTGTTCTATTTCCAGATACAGCTTCATGGTGTCGATTTCGTGCTCCACATCTACCTTTTTCATCGGATCCTTGTCCAGGGAATAACGCAGGAAGTTGCTTAGTTTGCTCACCATGGCGTTGGCGGTTGCCGTATTCTTGTCGATGATCAGCGTTGAGATAGCGTTCAGTGTGTTGAAGAGAAAATGAGGATTGAGCTGATAGCGTAGCATTCGTAGCTGTGCCTCGTGTGCCATGGATTCGGCTTTGATGCTCTTCGCCTTCTCTTCCTGCAGCAGTTGGTAAAACTTGATACCGAAATAAAGCCCGCTCCAGCACAACATAAGGAAATAGGAGTAGCCAAGAATACCGCCGAATAACGCCATGTACCCATATTTGGCGAACGCTTCAAACTCATCGTAATAGACGTACTGTGCATAGTTCTTGACAGGTTGCCAAATGGCAGCCATCAGATAACTGGCAAACAGAATGACCAGAATACGGATCAGCACAGGACGATCCCAAACGGATCGGTACACGTAACGCAACAGGGTCGTCAGTCCCAATCCCGCGAGGGCGTCGACGATCAAGAGCGGAATTCGATCGAACGACTGGCTCCAGTAAAAATCCCGGATGGCAAACAGCACCACCCATCCGGTCCAGCCGATTGCCTGCAATGTCCAGAATTGATAATCCCGGTTCTCTGACAGCCTGTCCAGTGGTGACATGGTGTTCAATATTTCCTTATTACAGCGGGTGGCCCTGCTGGAACCATCGATGGTACCGCCCGGCGTCTGTGATTGCTATTACGGCGTTGGGGTACCGTGCAAGCGGGATCATGATACGGGCGATACCGTCGATGGATGAGTTTCCCTCTTTGCCTGGGATTGAGGCAAGCGTAACGGGTGGTCGTCGGGGACGTCAGGCGAACTGCGACGAAGCGAACTGCTCGTGCGACGAGTTGAGGGCAGCAGGCTGGGCCTGTCGGTCTACCAGCTTCGGTTCTTGAGGTCGACAGCCTTGTTGTGTTCGTCGTATTCGAACATGAGCATTTGATATTTGTCTCGTTGCACTACTTCTCTGAAGTTACGAAGGGACTCGAAAGGCGTATCGGTCAAAAGCCGATTGACCAGGAACGCGGGAAGGGAACCGGCGGGATCGACGTACATGGTCCAGGTCAAACGGATGCCGTTGTCTTCGAGTTTTTCCAGTAAATAACTGCCATAACTGTCGTGTATCCGGACGTATCTGGTTTCCGGTATAAACTCGGGTCGCGAGGTCAGATCGATGCGAATGTCCCGGCTGGTGCTTTGTGAGATAACGGCTCTGAATACCGCATCTCTGGTTGAAGCGGGAAAGGGAAGGTCAGTGACCTGATAAATGTATCTTTCCGAGAAGTTTTTCTGTTCAAGGACTCGGCTTTCCTGGCACATATGAAGCCAGTCCTGGCAGGCTTCGGTATCGTCCAGCAATCCGACCGCGCTGGCCATGCTCGTTTCCAGTTCCACCACGCCTTTAAATTCGCGGTGTTTTAAATCCTCGATCTTGCGTGTGTAAACCTTGATGCCATCTTCGTGTCGATCGAGTTGCCAATCCTCCGCCGCGGCCATATTGCCGCTCACCAGAATCGCAGCGATGAGCCCTACTTGAGCGCGAGTCATGGGGCAGCCAGTGAAGCGAACACATTGAAGTAATCAGGAAACGTTTTGGCCGTGCAGTCCGGGTCGTTGATAATAATCTCCGCATCGCCCAGCGCGGCGAGCGAGAAGGACATGGCGATTCGATGATCGCCATAGGTATCGATAGTGGCCGGTAAAATCGAATCGGGCGGGTCGATAACCAAATAATCTTCGCCAGTGTCGACATTTGCTCCCAGCTTGCGCAACTCCGTCGCCATGGCATGCATGCGGTCGGTTTCCTTGACTCGCCAGTTATAGATATTACGAATCCTGGTCTTGCCCCTTGCAAACAGCGCCATCGCGGCGACTGTCATGGCCGCGTCCGGAATGTGATTAAGATCCAGATCCACGGCCGTCAGCTGTCCGCCCCTGATTTCTATCCAGTCAGGGGTACGCTGTACTTGTGCGCCCATCGTTTCTATAACATCCAAAAACGCGATATCACCTTGAATCGAGTTCTCGCCGATGCCGTAAACCCGTATGGGGCCACCGGCGATGGCGGCCGCCGCGAAAAAGTATGAGGCGGAAGATGCATCGCCTTCGACAAGATACCGCCCGGGTGCACAATATTGTTGGCCACCGGGAATGGTAAACGTATGGTAATCCTCGTGGGTGGCATGAACACCGAATTTCTGCATAATGTCGAGCGTCAAATCCAGGTAAGGTTTGGAAACCTGCTCTCCAAAGACGTTGATTCGGCTATCGTGTTCTTCAAGCATTGGCAGGGTCAACAGTAGTGAAGTCAGATATTGACTGGATATATTACCTTCTATATTGACGTTGCCGGCTTTTATATCACCGCCGATAATTTTAAGGGGCGGATAACCATCTTCCTGGAGATAGTCAATTTTGGCGCCCAGTTGAGCCAGCGCGTCCACAAGATGGGCGATTGGGCGCCGGCGCATGTACTGATCGCCGTCGACAGTGAAAGTCCCCGGTATTAAGCTTAATATGCTCGTTAGCGGTCTTATAGCCGTACCCGCATTGCCAAGAAAGAATGTTGTGTTAGAGGGAGGCTGGAACAGGCCGCTGTGACCGTGTATCACGCATTGCTGCCAATCCTCCGAAAGCTCGATAGTGGTATGCAATTGACGTAACGCTTTGACCATTATTTGTGTATCTTCACTCTTTAACAGGTTCTCCAGCGTTGTTGACCCGGAAGCCAGTGCGGAAAGTAACAATGCTCTATTCGACAGGCTTTTCGATCCGGGCAGGCGAATCTCGCCGGTCATATGCTTAATTGGCGTGAGCGTAATCTGGTCCATTAGTAAATCCGTGGTGGGCGGTCGACCGGTTTCAACCGGTCGAGAAATTTGGCGACGTTCTCTTCTACTTCGCGAAGGGGCGGTTTGCCAGGTTCTTCCAGGAGTACTTTACCAGATTGATTGTCGATGCTCAGGAACAATTCCGAATCAGGCGCGGTGGTGGCAATGAAGACAGTAAAGGGTTGTTTGATTCTTTGTTTTGCGAGGGCATGACCGATCAGATTTTCGATCAATCTGTCGAAGTCTTGCGGGTTCCACAGTTGGATTAAGCTCACGTGTCCCTCGTCCGCAGTCGCTTCCAGGGTATTTGACCAGTAGCTGCCGTAATAAGCGGCAATGTCCGGGTGAATCGGAAATTCCAGGGCATTCTCAAGGCCACTAAAGTTGACCGGAATTCTCTGGAGCACGGGCCGCCAGCGAACCTCATCTCCATCAGGGCCGTTGACCTCACACTCGGAACGCCACTCGGGGTCAAAATCTGCGCGAAAGTAGCCATCGGATGTCAATTTCAAGGCGCGTTGAATAAATGTATCGAGGGCGGTTAGTACCGTGGAGGCCATAGTAGTATTTTGCAGAATTGCGTGGCTTCAAATTATACATCAAGCCCAGGGATCTCTGTCATTCCCTGGAGCGATGTTTATGGCCTGCCCGCTCACGTATATACGCGGCAACTTTCTCTCTTTCTTCTATGTCCATGCGTTTGATAATCAGCATCGCCTTATCATGCATCGCCGTCTGGAATGCAGCTGAAGTTTCCCTCACCTCAGTGATAGCTTTGTCCAGTGCTTCCTCATCCAGCGGCTCGCTGGTCAACGCCTCATTGAACTGACGTTGTGCTTCGCGCATTTCTTTATGCAATGGACTTATGCGTTTCGCCTCGCGTTCGATGATCGGCTTTAATTCCTCTCTTGTTGCTTCATCCAGTTTTTGAATCATCCAACCGAAGTGTGGCGGGAAGCGGTGCTTTTGGGGGCCCCACATACGGTGTCCGATAAAAGCACCGAGGAACAATAAGTTGATCGTTATTGAGACGATTAATGCAATTGTCATCAGGCGGCTTTGGGTCACTGGTCAGATCCCCCGGTATCAGTATTTAATGCCATGACACGTAGCTCCTCTTGCCAAAGATCGGCTTCATCGGTGACGTCGAGTGATACGGTACTGCCCAGCAGGATGCCGAGAGTTAAAGTCATACCTGCCAAAAACGCCGGCCGCCAAAGCCAGGTACCGACATGGTCGAGGTCGGGCAAGAGCCAGTCGATAAATCGGTCAAGAGCGTCACGATGGTTCCCCTCGGGTAAGCGCGCAAGAATTTTAGCCTTCATGCCTTGAAGCGGATCCACTTCCCAGGCGTCGAGCGCTTCATCGAGTATTGCGGCTTCATCCAGCAGTTGCCTTGCCCGGCTGTTCGTGGCTGCAAATTCCATTGCCTGCTCTCTGTCATTATCGGGCCACCGTCCTGCATTGGCGCCGTATGCTGACAGCAATTGTTCAAATCGGTCCATGTTCATAGCGTATTTACTCATGTTGCTCCAGGAGTTTTTTAAGACTTCGCCTGCCTCTTGCCAGCAACGACTCCAATGCCTCCACGGAAATATTCATTGTCGATGCCGCCTCTTTGTTTGTTAAGCCCTGATAATGGCACATCACAATGGCGCTTCTTTGTCTTTCTGGAATTGCCATCAGTGCCTGCTTGATCATCTGACCGCGGTTTTCTTCATAAAATACGGTGTCGGGTTCCGAGCCGCCCGGCGTCTCGTCTTCATTGCCCTCGTAAGTGATTCTGCCTTGTCTTCGAAAGTGATCGATACACAGGTTGTGCGCTATGTTGTGAAGCCAGGTGGTCAGACGGGCCTTTCGCGGATCATATCTCGCGGCGTGTGTCCACAGGCGTAAGAATACGTCCTGGGTTATGTCCTCTGCTTCGTTCGAAGTACCGGTCATGCGCACCACATATCGGCTGACTGAGGGCAGATGCAGATCCAGGATGCGGCCATAGGCACTTTTATCACCGGCACAGATCCTTTGCATCAACTCTTCTTCTGTTGCCGAACTCAAACATTGCTCCGTTTCTGGTTGTCAGTAGCCCTTGCCGTGGTGGCGCTTGTGCATGTTCGAGTGATGTCTGCGCGAACGGTTTAACTCGTCGGCGCTCAAGTATCCGTCTTCATTTTTGTCCATTCGGGAAAATGCGAAGCGTGTTATTTCTTCCCTGGTTACCGCGCCGTCGTGGTCGGTATCCATCTCCTTGAAACGATCCTGCATCGTTTCCTCGCGGTTGGCGCGGTGTTCCTGCATTTTTTGCTCGAGATTCCCTTGGTTTTTCATCCATTTATCCTTGCGCCTTGCCATCATTTCGGTGCGGTGTTTTTCCATTTCTGCCAGGGTTATCTTGCCATCGCCGTCCTGATCGGCATATTCGAGCATTTTAAGCATCATATGTTTGCGAGGTGCGGACTCGAATTCCGCGAAGCTGACCTTACCGTCGCCGTCACGGTCCATTCTCTCGATCATATCTGACTTGACTGCGGCGAACGCCGGATGCGTCAGGATGAGACCGGCGACAATAACAAACGTTGGGTATATTGATACCTTCATCTGAGCAAATCTCCTGTGATTACTATAAGTGTTACGCACAAGAGACGGTATCCTGTCGCCGGGTATCGGAAATGGCGTCAGCTCTTGCTGCCCGGGACCTCATTGAAGGGTACGCCCTTGTCGACGCGAATATCACCGGGCAGGCCCAAAACCCGCTCCGCGATGATGTTGCGCAGCACTTCATCCGTACCGCCAGCGATGCGCAGACCGGGGGCGCTCAGGAAACCTTGCTGAAATTGACGCATTTCCTCATCGAGGCTGTCATCGATCAGCAGGCCACCCATTTCCATCAACTCCAGCCCGAATGAGCTGATATCCTGAAGCTTTTTGGCGCTCACCACCTTGGCAATGGATGCTTCAGGACCGGGCGTTGCGCCGCGGGAGAGGGCCGATTGAGTGCGGAAGCGGGTATATTTGAGGCCGCTCATCTGGCAGTACCAGTCAGCCAGTTTTTCACGTACTGCCTGATTTGTTATGGCGGGTTCGCCGTCCAGTTCCACTTTGCGGGCCAGATTGTAGATATGATGGAAGTCCGGTCCACCTGCGGAACCGACAGCCAGCCTTTCGTTCATCAGGGTCGTGATAGAGACCTGCCAACCACCACCAACCTCACCAAGCCGCTGGGTGTCAGGGATGCGAACATCGGTGAAGTATACTTCGTTAAAGTTCGCGCCACCTGAAATCTGTTTGATAGGCTTGATTTCGACACCGGGACTCTTCATGTCCAGGAAGAAAAATGTGAGGCCCTGGTGCTTGGGTACGGTGGGGTCGCTTCGGGTGACCAGAATTCCATAGTCACTGTAATGGGCACCGGAGGTCCAGATCTTCTGGCCGTTGACGACCCATTCGTCACCGTCCTTGACCGAGCGGGTTCGAAGGCCGGCCAGGTCAGAGCCTGCTGCCGGCTCGCTGAACAATTGGCACCAGATTTCATCGCCACGTGCCATCTTCGGCAAATAGTGCTGCTTTTGCTCTTCCGTCGCATAGGCCATAAGGGTTGGCCCGCACATGCCAAGGCCAATGGCAAAGATATTGTTGGGCACTTCGTATCTGGCTTCTTCCTGTTGCCATATCACGAGTTCAATGGGGGAAGCATCGCGACCACCATACTCTTTGGGCCAATTGAGACATGCCCAGCCGGCGTCATACTTTTTCGCTTGCCACGCCTTGGAGCGTTCGATGGATTCTTGTTCGTTGGCGGGTGGTGCATCGTAATGCGGCGCATTTTCTTTGAGCCAGGCTTTCACTTCGGCTCGGAATTCAGCTTCCGGGGGTGTATCGTTAAAATCCATGATGATCTCCGCCTACCAATTGGTTTGTTCGATGTTGGTCACGAGTCTGTCTTTCCAGCGACTGAGGGAACCAAGATTCACGGCCAGTAATTTGGAGCGCCGGTAAAACATATGACAATCGAATTCCCACGTGAAGCCCATGCCCCCATGGGTCTGAATATTCTCTTTACTGCATAATTCGAAAGCTTCCGTGGCGCTGACCCGTGCTGTTGCGGCTGCAATCGGGAGTTCCGGCGCATCGTTACTCAATGCCCAGGCACCATAGTAGCTGTTTGACCGGGCAAGCTCGGTCGCTACATACATGTCAGCGAGTTTGTGTTTGATTGCCTGAAAGCTGCCGATGGGTCGACCGAATGCATAACGATCCAGTGCATAGTCCCGGGCCTGATCCAGTGCCGCCTGGGCTCCTCCGACTTGCTCGAATGCGAACAGGACGGCAGCGCTATCATAGATTTTGTTAAGCAGTTCCCAGCCCTGGCCGGCACCACCCAACCTTTCCGCGGGTGTCGATGAAAATTCTATTCTGGCCTGAGACCGCGTCGGATCGATTGATTTGAGTGTGTGGCGCCTGACTGTGCTGTCTGTGAGATCCGTCAGATAGAGTGACATACCGTCATCGTCTTTGGCCAGTACAATGGCTTTATCGGCAACATCCCCGTCTGTGACGGGCAATTTGATGCCCGAGAGTTTGCTGTCCCGGGCTGTCACGTTGACGGCGGTGGGTGCGCTTGCAGATTCAGAGATCGCCAACGTGCCTATGGTGTCGCCACTGGCGACATTTGGCAGAGTGTCTTTCTTCTGGTCTTCTGAGCCGGCCGTTAGCAGGGTTTCGGCGAACAGATAAACAGACGATGAGAAGGGCGTCGGTGCCAGTGACCTGCCCAATTCTTCGGCGATGACGCAGAGCTCCAGGTCTGTCATGCCAAGCCCGCCGAATTCCTCGGGAATGGATGTTCCCATCCAGCCCAGTTGTTTCATCTCGGCCCAGACGTCCCGGGCAAACGAATCCTCACCATCAAGGATGCCGCGCACCACCTTCAAGGAACATTTGGCGTCGAGGAAATTTCGCGCCTGGTCCCGAAGCATATTTTGTTCTTCGGAAAATTCAAAATTCATAAGCCCTGTCCCAAATTGACAATATCGCGTAGAGTAACAAAAAATAGGGAAAATACTAATGGTTACCGTTGATACTATTGAAACAACCGGGACATTTTGTTGCCAAAGCTATTGAGATAAAAGGGTAAAATAAAGCATGCAAATAGAAATCGAACCAGAACGCATTCATGTCACCGAAGCACTTGAGCAACACCTCCACGATAGCCTGGCGGCGATTAATCGACGCTGGGGCGACCGTGTAACCCGGGTTACCATGCACCTGAAAGATATCAACAGCTCGGCCAAGGGTGGCATAGACAAGCACTGTACCCTGGAAGCGCGACCTGCCGGAATTAAGCCGGTCGCGGCGGAAGATACCGCGGCAGATGCCTATGACGCTGTTAAAGGCGCGGCCACAAAGCTCGAGAAAGTACTGGAGCAGGCCCTGGATCGACACAAGCGGCGCCGCTGAGTTCAGGTCACGTTATAACCCATTGATTGTCCTCACGATAGCGCTCCACTAACGCCAGATCCGGCTCCATGTCCTGAACTGTGCTTGGCTCGTGGCCCCGGATACCCGGGTAGATGAGCACTACCTCAAAACGGTTTGACTATGACCAGAATTAAAATGGGTACGACGATGATCAATGCGAATTCATTAAAGAATCTGAGGAACAAGCCGGAAGGTATGGGCTGACCTGCTATCATCTTGTTCAAGTAACGATAACATTGGATGTGATAACCGATCAGGACAAGGACCAGGAGGAGCTTGAGTAGCAGCCAGGCACCGGCGCCCGGCCAGTAGACAAGCCATAGCCATATACCCAGTCCGAGTGCGATCACAGCCATGATTGTCGAGAATCGCAACAGTTTTGCTTCCATAATGACCAGACGCCGGACATCCTCGCCGGCATCCTTGCCCTCTGCATAGTGCACAAGTATGCGCGGCATATAGAAGATGCCGGCCATCCAGGCCATAACGAATAACAAATGAAAGGTTTTAAGCCAAAGCATAATTAGTACGAATACTAACATAAACTTTCAATGAGAATGATGCTGGTGGGCAGCCAGCTCAGAATGCTGTAGCGTATCGGCTCTTCCAGGCGAGTCTCATCTGATGGGCGACATTGACACTATCCTGTTTTTGGCTTTTGTGGTGGTCGGCGCGATCGTGCAGACCATAACCGGCTTTGCCATGGGCTTGATCGTCATTGGTGGGGTGACAGTATTCGATCTGGTTCCGATAGAGGTGACCGCTGCGGTTGTCAGCTTCATTTCCCTGGTTAACACCGGTGTTGCCTTGAGGTCTACCTACAAATTTATCGATTACACCTATTTCCGGAACATCTGCATCGGCATGATACCGTTCCTGATTGGCGGGGTTGTTCTGCTGGAACTGCTGCGACATGAGTCCTATGTACTGCTACGGACGGTATTGGGGATCGTTATTATCTCTGCGGGTGTATTGATGATGTTGAAACCCGCCCCCTGGCCCCGGCGATCGAGTCCTCTCGCTGCAGGGGCCATCGGCTGCGCTGGTGGCCTGTTGGGCGGACTCTACAGTACCGCGGGGCCGCCGTTCGCGTATTTTATGTATCGCCAGCCCGTCGATATCATCGTTATTCGGGCTACCCTGCTGGCGATTTTCGCCGTTGCGACCAGCGGAAGAACGATCGTGGCGGGCCTGACAGGGCATCTGACGTCGCAGGTGTTGCTGATTACGGCTATTGCGATTCCTCTGGTGATTATCGTGACGATGATCACCAGCCGGTTTACTCGTTATATACCGGATGTCATGGTAAGACGGCTGGCGTTCGCTCTGCTGATCATGATTGGTGGCGTTTTGATTGTGACTTGAGGTTGGCTGTCGAGATAGTAATGGCGGGGCAGGCAATTACCAGGTATTCCCGGTTTTTTATGTGCCCTTTGGGTAAAATATAAGGCGTGATCAGGATCAAATTCCATTATGACTGAATTCGACGATATAAGGCCCTATGCGGATAGTGAGGTTACGGGCGTCATCGAACGGTTGCTCAATGATGATGAATTCCTTTATTTCCTGGCGCGCTATCAATCTCCTGCGCTGACCAAATGGCTGCCTGGCCTGGTGAAATATCTGGTTTCAAGAACGTTGCGAAAACAATTTGGCAATGTTGGTAGTATCGCCGATTTTCAGGATGTGGTTTCCCATTACGCGACTCGCCTGGTACAGGAAACCACCGATGCTTTCTATTATGAGGGATTGGAGTCACTGGATCGAGACAAGCCTTGCCTGTTTGTCAGCAATCACCGGGATATCGCCACCGACTCTATGTTGGTGAATTATGCGCTTTATTTGTCAGGCTACAACACTGTGCGAATTGCCGTGGGTGACAATCTCGTGCAACGTGATTTTGCGACAGACCTGATGCGATTGAACAAAAGTTTCTTCATAAAACGATCAGAGAAAGCTGGCCGGCGGATGTACGCCGCGTTACTTGAATCCTCGAAGTATATTCGTTACTCGCTTGATCAAGGACATTCTGTCTGGATTGCGCAGCGAGAAGGCAGGGCCAAGGATGGTTGGGACAAGACAGACCCGGCAATCATAAAAATGTTCGTGCTTGCCGATCGCAAGGCAGATTTTTCGGCAGCTATAAACCAATTGAACATCGTTCCGGTGTCTATCTCGTATGAATTCGATCCCTGTGATCAACTGAAGGCAAAGGAACTCAAGTCGATAGCGGAGACCGGCATTTACGAAAAGCCTCCCGCAGAGGATCTGATCAGTCTGGCCAAAGGGCTGAGTGGGCCGAAAGGACGTGTCTGTCTGCGGTTTGGAGAGCCATTAAACGGTAAATTCGATGGCCCGGATCATGTCGCACGGGTAATCGATCAGCAGATCCTCAATAACCTGGAATTATTCCCCGTCAATTACTGGGCCTTGTCGCGCCTGGCTCAATTGCCCTACAGGGACGTCCATGAGGCGTATTCAGGCAAGATTTCGCTTACGCCCACAGATGTGTCGAAAAGTAAGCAGCGGTACGAGACCTGCCCCGAGGCGCTGCGTCATTACTGGCTGAAAATGTATGCCAATCCCGTGGTTAACAAATACCAGAGCCGGGTCGAACATATGGAACCTGCAACACGCCGGGGCTAATCGTAAACCTGAAGTGCGGGTTCCTGAAGATTGGCCCATTGTTCCCGCAATTCCAGTATATGTTGCGACCAGTAGCGCTCGGTATCGAAAAACGGAAATGCCCGGGGGAATGCGGGATCCTCCCAGCGTCTTGCAATCCACGCAGCGTGATACATGATACGAAGACTGCGAAGTGGTTCAATCAGCCGCAATTGTGAGACGTTGAAATCACAAAATTCCCGGTAGCCGGCAAGAATCTTTGAAAGCTGTTGCTGTTGCTCCTCCCGATCACCTGACAACATCATCCATAGGTCCTGAATCGGGGGACCGGTTCGTGCATCGTCGAAGTCCACGAAGTGAGGCAGGTCATCCCGCCACAACACGTTACCCATGTGACAGTCGCCGTGAAGCCGAATGTTACGGGTAAAATTGACCTCTTCCATGACTCGTCGAATGTCGGTCAGGAGCCCTTTGGCGACGGAGTCATAGGCGGGAACGAGTGGTTCTGGAATAAAATTGTTGGTGAGTAGATATTCGTGTGCCCAGTCGCCGAACTCGTCAATGGAAAGTACCGGCCGATGCTGGAATACGAAGCGGCCACCCACTGAATGAATACGGCCGATGTGTCGACCCATGATCTGCAGACAGGACAGGTCGTCCACGTCAGGTGCTCGCCCGCCGCGGCGTGGATACAGGGCAAAACGAAATCCTTTGTAGTTTAATAGAGTGTGGTGATCGGTAAGCGCCAAAGGTGGAACCACTGAAATTTCTTCATCTGCCAGTTCCTGTGTAAATTCATGTTCTTCGATGATCTGTTCGTCACTCCATCGGTCCGGTCGGTAGAACTTGCCAATAACCGGATCTGAATCCTCTATACCAATCTGGTAGACACGATTTTCGTAGCTATTCAGCGCCAGCACGCGGTAGTCACACTGATACGCGACGCTTTCTACCGCATCGATAATCATGTCAGGCGACAATTCCGTAAAGGGGTGTTCAGTCTTCATAATCACTCAGTAGCGCGATACTTTTGATTTGTGCATAAACGGATTGGCCTTTTTTGAGGCCAAGTTTGTCGAGAGATTTCCTCGTGATCCGCGCCAGAATATGCTGTCTGCCAATGGCGAGGCGCACGAGTACGCCGGGATTGTCCGAAGGCGTTTCTATTTCTTCTACAGTTGTTCGAATAACGTTGAGGATGCTGGTCCGCTCCGGAGGAGAAAGGACAATGCTGACATCCCTTGCGGGGATTCTGACCCGGAGGACAGAGCCGGGCTTCTGGTGACGTGTTGTCACGAAAAGCCGTGTTCCCTCGAACTCGAGTTGCGTTAAATTATAATCAGTTTCGTGTCCTGCAAGGACACACTCTATAACAGCCGCGGCGTCTTCCCCTGAACCCAGGTTCAATTCCAGAGAAGATCCAAGTTCAAACATGGAGCCCGATGCCTTGATGCGGCCTTCGTCCAATAAATAAAGCTGATCGGCCAGGTAATTAATTTCTTCGAGGGAGTGACTGACATACACAAACGGAAGTTGCAGATTGCGATGCAAACGATCCAGGTAGGGAAGAATTCTCGCTCTGGCCATTTGGTCGATTGAGCCCAGAGGTTCATCCATCAGTATGCACCTGGCACCACTAAGAAGAACCCGGGCGATCGATGCGCGCTGCGCTTCGCCACCTGAAAGCTGTTGGATGGGCTTTGACATGAGAGAATCCAATGCAAGCCAATCCGATATCTGGGCAATGTCGATTCCGTTGTCCGTGTGTCGGCGTTTAATAGCATAGTCGAGATTGCCTCTAACTGTAAGGTGAGGGAACAGTTGGTGTTGCTGAAATACAAAGCCAATCCCCCTTCGATGGACCGGAACAAATCGTTCCTCGTCATGCCAGACGTCGTCACCGGCTTTAATTTTGATCCTGTCGTTGTTGCCCCCTCGCTCCAGGCCTGCGATCAACCGCAAAATTGTGCTTTTCCCCGAGCCGGAAGGACCGTACAGTGCGGTAACGCCGCCATCGGTAATCTTCAGGCTGGCTTCAATGGAAAACCCGTTCGGCCGCTCAAGATAAATATCAGCTTCGATCTGCATTGACTGTCGTTCCAAACTGCCATCGACGGTTGAGCGTGTAGACTGCTAATAGCAGCAAGAAGGAGAAACCCAGTAGCCCGGCGGCCAATATGTGGGCACGCTGATATTGCATCGATTCGACGTGATCGAACAAGGCAATGGATAGTACGCGAGTTTCGCCGGCAATGTTACCACCTATCATCAGCACGATACCGAACTCTCCAACAGTATGGGCAAAGGCGAGGCAGGATGCGGTGATAAATCCGCGGCGACACAAGGGTATTACCAGTGAGAAGAACCGGTCTGCAGGTGTCGCCCCGAGCGTGGCGGCGGCATCCAGGATGCTCTGTTGCACGTTTTCAAAGGCTACTTGCAGCGGTTGAACGTAAAATGGCAACGAATAGATGACCGATCCGATAACCAGGGCATTGAAGGTGAAGGCCAGCGGGCTACCGGTAAGCGTTATCCACCATGAGCCAATTATCCCATTCGGCGCAAAAGCTATGAGGAGATAAAATCCTATGACCGTGGGTGGCAAGATGATCGGGAGAGCGACCAGAGGTTCGACGAATACTTTGACGGGGTGGCGGGTTCTTGCCAGCCACCATGCCAGCGGAGTGCCCAGCACGAGTAAAACCACCGTTGTTGCAAAGGCGAGTTTAAAAGTTAGCCAGACGGCGATCAGATCTTGATGTTCCATCTACTGCCTTGCCAGGTCGTATCCGCCGGTTTCTATGATGCCGCGTACCGGTGGAGAGCGCAGGAACGCAGCGAATTCATGTGCAGATTTGTGGGCGTTTTTAATGACCACGGCTTGCTGTTCGACTGGACTATGGTAAGTATCGGGCACGAGCCAATAATCATTCGTTGAAGTTTTACGGTCGCCGCGCAGTTGTCGCAATTGTGAGAATGAAACGAATCCCGCCGGCACGTTGCCCGAGTCGATAAAGCCGAACGCCTGCGCCACGTTGTTGCCTTTGATCAGCTGCTTTGGTTGGGCATCGAGTCGTTCCATGACTTCCAATGCTGCCGCGCCGTAAGGTGCAAGGCCTGGGTTGGCGATAGCCAGACGGCCTCTCCAGGTCTTGAGCCAGGATTCGTCCACCGGTTTGTCGCTATCGGGTGCCCACAAGGCGAGCCGGCCGAAGGCATAGGTAAATCTCGCCTCAGTCATTCCTTGCTGTTCAAGTTTTCGGGGACGTGTCCGGTCTGCGGCCAGAAATAAATCGTAAGGTGCGCCGTAAAGAATCTGTGCATAAAGGGTACCGGTCGATGCGACACTCACTTTAATTTCTTGCCCGGTTTCCACAGTATATCGTTTGGCGATTATCTCAAGTGTGGGCGCAAAGTTGGCAGCTACGCCCACATTCAGTGGTTGGGCTTGCAGGGGAGTCAATCCCCATAGTATGCCGAGGAGTGCCAGTAAAGTTCGGTCGACGATGTTCAAGCTGTCGTGTCCGCCTCAAGTCGTCGGATGTAGTCATCGATCAGCCAGCCTGAAATAGACACCATGGCGGGGCGATTGGGCAGGCTGGTGTAGTGGAACCATTGTGCATCGACGAGTTCATCGTCCAGCAGAACGATGTCACCGCCAGCGTATTCGGCATGGAAACCCAACATCAGTGAATTCGGGAAAGGCCAGGACTGACTGCGGAAATACTGCAGATTTTTCACCCCTATCCCTGTTTCCTCATAGACTTCCCGATGCACCGTTTCCTCTATGGACTCGCCGGCTTCCACGAAGCCGGCGATCGTGGTGTAGAAATTCGTACGACTACGGGCGTGTTTGACCAGCAACAATTCTTCGCCATGCGTGACCAGTACAATGATGGACGGTGCCAGCCGGGGGTAGAAGTTATGGCCACAGTCGGGACAATGGCAGGACCGGTCATAATCCGAATCCATGGTAGGTTGACCGCATTGCCCGCAGTATCGGTGGTTTCTGTGCCATTCGACAATCTGTTTGGCGCGGCCGAGCAGATAGAAAACCGGTTCCTCGACTTGTCCCAGGAAAGACCACAGAGTTTCGAATTCGTGGCCTTCCGGATTGTCTGCTTCAGGGTGTACCTCGCTGACAAACACGGGGATTCCGGCGAGGTCACCGAGATAATGCTCGGCAACCGGTTCCAGACCCAGCCAGCGCCATTCGTCCTGGGTCAATGGTCGCCAGGGATGCACGCCTTCGATTGTGAGTATTTCGGTATCCGAAATAACGATGTGGTAGCTGAATTCCGCACCCTGTGGTGGCTTAACGCCCGGCGTGAATTCGCTGGTGAGGTCGAGTATGTGCCAGTCCATAACGGAACTTTATCATACCGGATGCCTGTCGGCAGGTCCCTGCTGTGGGGCAGGTGTTCGCGCCAGTGCAATGACGACCACTGAGGCTGCGCCGGCTTTCAGCAATGTCTCCGTTAATTCCCTGGCGGTCGCTCCCGTGGTCACGACGTCGTCGACGACCCCGACTCGAACCCCTGTAACGTGATGATCGAGTTGGTAGGCATTTTTAATATTTCGTTGCCGGGTGCGGGCATCCAGCAGCTTTTGCTGAGGCGTTTCCCTGATCTTGCGACACAGACCGGCATTTATCGCAATCCGGCAGTGGGTGGCGAGTACATCGGCAATTTCGGTGGCCTGGTTGTAACCGCGTTGCCGGAGCCTGTCTTTGTGCAGCGGCACCGGTACCAGCAGATCCGGAAATTCCGCAGCCGGGTGATACCAGGCGAATGCGCACGCCAGGAGCGAACCCAGAATTTTGCCGGTTAAAAGTTGACCGTTATTCTTGAATTCACCGATCAGATGGTCAATTGGCCAGGTATACTCGAATGCTGCAAAGCAGTGTTCCCAGGGTGGTGGTGAGACGGTACAGGCCCCGCACGTTGTAATAGATGATGCCAGCGGGAGTGCGCAACCGTAACATTGTCTGGTTAACCACGGCAGATCCTGCTCGCACGCCCGACATAGATCGAGATTACGATAGCTCCTGGATTCGCATAAAATGCAGTTGCCGGGTATCAGCTCGTATAATGCCCTTCTCAGCCATGGGTGCATAGTCGAATTCAGCGGTCATCGGGAGGGAAAGCGTGAGCGAGCGGGCGTTGTTTTAAAAGTCGCTATCTCTGTTAATGCTGTCAGTCGAAGACGATTTGCTGTTAAGAAATTGCCCTGATTACTCCGATGATTCCTCTGCTTCGGGACAGGAATGCTCTTCCCGGGCGGTATCGCACAGGCTGACCATCTTGAAATAGCTTGCCCACTGCGCCATTTTTCCTGTCGCGAAGTCGGGCTGGTTGACTTCGAACGGTGGAATACGTTCTAGCATGCGAACGATGTAGAGATAGTCGTTACCCTGGATTGCTTTGATGAGTTCGATTTCACCTTTCTCAGTGCGCTCGTTTTCGCCACACATGATTAGACGTATCGAAGTGGGATATCCATTCTCGTATCCGGAATAGAGATTGAAGTGTTGGATGAAGCTGCACCTCTCCTTGTCCTGCTCGACTTCATTCAATAATACCTCGATAGGGTCGGCACCAGCGAGATCACGAAACGATTCGAAGGATAGCCTGGTGTCCCAGTCTGTGTTTGTCTGCCCGGAAGGCACGAACTCCGTGAGCCGGGTGGTTACGTTATTCATCTGGTAGGTTTGTTTCCACCCGTCAGGTGGTTGAGCGAGAAGTGTCTCGGTGCTCTCCGGTTCCGGTTCGGTGACGGCACAACCCTGTAGTAACAACAAAAGCCATATCGCAATACATAAGGATTTTGTCATAATCGAGCGTTTCATCGAATGTGCCGCGGCCGTTGATTAAGGTATAAATTCAAAGTGCAATTCCATCATATTATCATTGAGTTGATATTTCCTGGGTGCCGGTCTCTTAAAGAGAAACGTGCGCGATTGCGTGGCATTAGAGAAAGGCTGGGGAAGCAGGCGTCTATCGCAATTGCCGAGTCGGGCTATCAAGATTCTCATGATCGTTCGGAATGGTCAATTGTGGTAATAGCACAGCACAACAAGCTATTTGATCAAATATTAAGTGATATTGATGGCGAGTTCGATCATGTTGAGGGCCAGATTGTTAAAAGGCAAATCGAACGTATATAGAGTCTACACTAGCGATCTTCAGGCGCGGCCAATGTCACCTCATAGTCGTGTATTTCCTCGTCCTTCATTGTCGTGACTTGGATCGTGTCCCCCGGCTTGAATTGCTCCAGGAGTGACAATAAGGAATCCTGATTTGTAACGGGATCTCCATTAATGGCAATGATAACGTCACCCAAGTGTATATTGCCACGTGCATCTTCCCTCATTCCGACAATCCCGGCTTCACCGGCGGGAGAGCCATCCTCCACAGAAAGGACAGGCACGCCTTTGACGCCCAGACGCCGGGCCCATCCTTCTCGTAAAGCTTCTATACCGAGTACCGGACGGACCATACGACCGTGCTCGATCAACTGGGGCACAATACGTTTTAGCGTATTGACGGGAATGGCAAAACCGATACCTGCGCTGGCGCCACTTGGTGAAAAGATCGCTGTGTTGACGCCAATAAGCTCTCCTCTCGAGTTTAGTAATGGACCACCGGAGTTGCCCGGATTAATCGCCGCGTCAGTCTGGATGACGTTTTTGATGGTTCGGTCATTGATGGATTTGATTTCTCTGCCCAGGGCGCTGACTACCCCGACGGTCAGTGTCGTGTCCAGGGCGAATGGATTACCGATGGCCAGCACCTTTCGTCCCACGGACAATGTGTCCGAATCCCCGAGCGGGATGCCATGTAGATCTTCTTTCGGCGCATCGATTCGCAAAAGCGCTATGTCTTTTTCCGGCGCGGTACCGACAACTTCAGCGTCATAGTCGTTGCCTGATTGTGTGGTAATCGTGATTTTGTTGGCCTGATACACCACGTGAAAATTGGTGATGATAAGCCCTGATTTATCCCACACCAGGCCACTGCCACGGCCTCTGGGAATCTCCATGACATTGAGGGAAAATCGGTTACGCCGAAGTTGTGTATTGGTAACGAATACGACCGAAGGGCTGACGTCGCGATACACTTCGACGTTGTTTTTCTCATCCTTTGTGACAAATTCCGTGTCGTTTTGCCGAGATTCGGTGGCGGTGTTATTGGCCTGCTGCACCGCGACATTCTGGTCATTGTCAGTCCCGGGACCGAGTATCATGGCGCTCGCAAGAGCGCCGCCCGCAATGCCCGCAATGAGTGCCATCATTGGGTATTTCATATTGTGATACTCCAGATATCGGGCAAAAACATCTTTGGATTCAGGATTGCTATTGAGGTTCCGGAGTAAGTTAGCATATTGGATCGTGTTGGTCTCGACCAGCCATCGTCATCGATCCATCTGGCCATGAACCGGTGGCGGGCTGAACGGGTCCAGCTTCTCTTCCAGCCAAAGTGCGAAGGCCAGACAATGATCTTCCCGAAAAGGGCGAGCCAGGATCTGTACTCCGATGGGCAGCCCTTGAGAATCGGTTCCGGCCCGAACGATTACGCCTGGCCAGCCAGTCAGATTGTAGGCGCTTGTGTAAGTATATCCCTGCAAGTCTTCGTCTGTCCCCAGGGGAAGCGCGGTGGTCGCATTCACCGGACAGACTAGCAGGTCAAAGTCATTGAAGTAGCTCAACATGCTGCTCTGGTAGTTATGCCAGAGAGTAATGAGCTGGGCAAACTCACGGTTACTCATGCTGACACTGGCGTGTTGTCGGCTTGCTTCCAGGCGCGGTGAAGCCTGAGCGGTTCGGCAATCTTCCAGCAATGCCTCCAGCATCTGCCCGCCATCGGCCGTGAACAGTCGAGGGAATAAGAAACCCGCCATTTCGATACCGCTGGGTCTGGCCTCGGTCACTTTGAAATCGTCATCCCGGGCATGCCGGGCTACACTCTCCACGGTGGTTACTATGTCAGCATGCGGAGTTTTGATGCCGTTATCGCAATGGTACCCGATACGCAGTGAGTCGAGACTGACCGCGTATGGATCGCGCCATGGTGCATCAAGTGCGTGAGGGTCGATCAGGTCCGGGCCTGACATAATCCGCAGGCTCAGAATGAGATCTGAAACGTATCGGGCCATGGGCCCGGGCTGGGTTAAAGGTGCGATCAGTCCTGAACTGGGCAAAGCGTTGCCCGTGCAGGGAATCCGGCCAGTTGTGGGCTTGATGCAGGCAATTCCACAGAAATGGCTCGGCAGGCGAACACTGCCACCGGTGTCGGTGCCTACATCAAGCGGGGAGCCGCCGGCGGCGATAATGGCGGCCGCGCCGCCGCTGCTACCACCAGGCGTCCTGGCGGTGTCCCAGGGATTTCTGGTTTCTCCATAGACGAGATTATCTGTCTGAAACGACAGGGTAAACTCTGGTGTATTGGTCTTGCCCATGAGTATTGCGCCGGCGTCACGAAGTCTGCCGACGCAGGTAGCGTCTACGCCAGGAACGAAATCTGCACGGCCCAGTGTCCCCCAGGTGGTGACTACATTCTTTGTGTCGAGACTGTCCTTGATGGTCATGGGAATGCCATGAAGAGGACCGCTGATATGGCCATCTGCAAGTTCCCGATCTGCTTTCCGGGCACTTTCCAGAGCGTTTTCAGCCGTAAGGTTAACAACCGCATTAAGCTGTGCATTAACCCTTTCAATTCGATCCAGGAAACCACGGACAAGTTGTTCAGAGTTAACCTGGCGATTACGTATTGCGGCGGCGATATTGACTAAAGAACTATTTAGAAGCTCATCCATGAAGCGTACTATACTCGTTGTTTGACAGCCCTGAAAGTTGTACCAATAATTCGGCTCCTCTAGCGACGATATTGTGACATGGAACCTTACTTCAGCCTGGCTTATTATTACCGGCGGCTTGGTTATCGTTATCTAAAGTTCGGTGCAGTCGCGCTTGCCTTGTCAATGGACAAGCGCAGTTCATAATCGTCAATATCGAAAGTGAGCGGCAGTTTCGCCGATTCATCCTGCGTCATTTCGACCGCCAGGGTTTCGTTCATGATGTGATCCCGATGTGCCTCGATAGCGTCTCCGAGTAATGGCGAGGCGGAAAAAATGATAAAAACTCTGTCCGTCACATGGAAACCCAGTTCTTTCCGGGAGCGCTGAATCCGGTTGATCACTTCGCGGGCAAGACCTTCCTTGATCAGGTCATCATCGAGCTCCGTGTCCATGTCGATTGAAATGTATCTGTCTGACACCGCATTGGTGCCTTCTCTGGCCTCCCTGTATACAAGAATATCGTCGGCTTCAAGTGTTTCCCCGTCCAGGGTCAGGCGGCCTTCTTCCTGAAATCTGTCAACTGTTTCGGAATCGAGGTTCTCTATCAACGTTTTAAATTGTTTGAACCGTTTGCCTAATCGTTTGCCCAGTACCGGTGCATTTGGTTTGGCATAGAGCTTGATATACTCGGATTCTGCGGTGGAATACTCAACTTCCTTCACGTTTAGCTCGGCTTGAATGTAATCCTCAAGTTTGGCGATTTCATCCAGCAGCTCTGTTTCTCGATGCAATACGGTCAAATTGGCCAGGGGGTACTTGGTTTTTATTTTGGCCTGGTTTCGTTTTTGTCGGCCAAGCAGGATGATGTGCTGCATTCGAGTAACCGCACGTTCGAGCACGGGTTTTATCATTGCAGTGGATGCTTCCGGATAGCTGCAGAGATGTACCGAGTCCGGCATATCCTTCTTCTCGTATGTTTTTAACGCTTGATAGATTGTCTCGGAGAGAAACGGCGCAAAAGGCGCCATGCTAAGACTCAGTTCATAGATGGTCGTATACAAGGTTGCGTAGGCAGCTTGTTTGTCTTCAGATAATCCCTCGGCCCAGAATCGGGACCGATTGAGGCGGATGTACCAGTTGGTCAGGTCTTCGATAAACTCAAATAATGCCGGCACGACATTGTAAAGCCGGTAAGCTTCCATCTCGTTGGCAATGTTCGACTTCAGTGATTGCAGCCGGGACAGTATCCATTGATCCATGATGTTTTCAGAGTCGACCGGTTTGTCGGCGGGGCTCCAGCCGTCTATCGTGGCGTAGGTGTGCAGAAATTTGAAGGCATTGAGCCAGGGTAATAAGGCCCGGCGAATCATGTCCTTGACGCCGCTGTCGGAAAACCTTTGCTCCTCGGCACGAACCAGGCCAGAGTTGATCAAGTAAAGACGCAAGGCATCTGCACAATAGGTTTCCATAAGCTCGTCGGGCGGTGTGTAGTTCTTGAGACGTTTGGACATCTTTTTGCCGTCCGCCGCCATCACCGTGCCGTTTACGATAACGTTTTTGAAAGGGTGCTGTCCGAACAATGCTGTGCCAAGCACGATCAGTGTGTAGAACCAGCCACGGGTTTGATCTACCCCTTCCGCAATAAACTCTGCGGGGAATCCTTTTTCGAAAAGTGCCTGATTTTCAAAGGGATAATGAAGCTGGGCATAGGGCATGGATCCTGATTCGAACCAGCAATCGAGCACTTCCTCAATACGATGGTAGGTGCCTTCTTCCCCCTCTATCTGAAATGTTAGGGGGTCAATGTTTTCGCGGTGCAAGTCGTCCGCTTCGACTCCCGTATATTGTTTAAGCTCCTCTCGCGATCCGATGCAAATGCGATTGTCCGTGACATCGTTGATCCAGATGGGAAGGGGGGTGCCCCAATAGCGATTTCTCGATATGGCCCAGTCAATTGCGTTCTCGAGCCAATTGCCCATTCGGCCATTTTTAATGTGTGCGGGCACCCAATTGATCTGTTCATTGACTTTCATTAACGCATCGCGCATTTGTTCGACACTGACGTACCATGAATCTATGGCGCGATAGATGATTGGCGTATCAGATCGGGGACAGAAGGGATAACTGTGCACAATGACGTCCTGAATATAGAGGCTGCCTTTTTCTTTCAGGGTTTTAATAATATGCTTGTCAGCTTCCTTGACGTGCAAACCTGCAAAATCTCTGACCTCTTGCGTGAATTTGCCCTCCATGTCGACGGGGCAAACGATCGCATCGATATTGGCGGCTTTCATAAT
>JBBDSF010000210.1:37917-42461 GCA_040905125.1 Pseudomonadales bacterium
AGTCCGTGACAGTCCCAGCCGAATCGGCGCTGTACATAATGACCTTTCATGGTGAAATAGCGGGGAACGGCATCCTTTAAAATCGAACCCACCAGGTGTCCATGGTGAGGTAGTCCCGTGGCGAACGGGGGACCGTCATAAAATATATACGGTGTCGAGTTCGCTGTTTGTTGCAGCGAACGCTGAAAGGTGTCGTGTTCCTGCCAAAAATCCAGTATTCGATGCTCCGCGTCAAGGAACGAAAAAGATTCGCTGCCTGGATCAGTGGTGTCCTTATTTGTCTGCTTTTCGTCTTCTATCGCCATAAACCTGTGCCAAAAATAGCTCTGCCGTAAACAAAAAACCCGCCAATCCGGCGGGTTTTGAGAAATCTGTTAACGCGAATGTCAACCCACCAACCGGGACCGGAAGATATCGATAATTATGATTCGAGGGTTGATCGATTGCATGGGGTGCAAGGATAAGGTTATTACGACGATTGTCAAGCAACCTGCCGGATGCGGCGCAATTCGTACGTGCACAGCCCAATTGAGCAGGGACATGACACCAGAGGACCACTGAACAGGTCCCTGACTTCCCGCTTGACCGCTCCCGGCAAGACTTCAGAGACCTATTTAAAAGTTCCCTGGTTCATTGTAAATTCATAAACCGTTCTCGATTGGATGTGGCCGTTGAGTTCTTCCGGCCGCCAACGAGAAGGCTTAAGTTCTCTTTTGCTGAACAATTTCTCGGCCTGGTCGTCGTAATGAGGGGATTCGGGCCGATCGCTTTGGCCCACCGGTAGATAAATCCAGCTCTTGATGGGCTTTGAGAGTTCGATTACCTGGGTGGAGGTCTGGCCATGGGTTCCCCAACGTGTATGGTCCTCCTTGTGATCGCGATAGGTTACGGTTCGCAGTGTTGTCAGGCCGTATTTATCGCCACCACCGCCACCGACGGGCCATGACTTGTCATCACGCCCAACCCGAAAAACGTCACCATATACAGCGTCAAGATCATCGAAATGATCCTGTATGTTGTTCAATCCCTGTCTGAATGCTTTCGCAATCCATTTTGCTTCGGTGTCTGACAATGTCACTGGCTCTGGCGTCTGGTTCTTGACGATAAGATACCATTGATCAATTTCCTCACGTAACGCCTTATGTTCTTCATCCGTCAACTTCTCTGCCAGAGCGAATCGAAAGTAGGCATACTTCAAGGCTGCGCTGGAGTCGCGACGTAGTTCCTGATTCCACTCGCGCACCTGATCCAGTGCGGCGGCTTGTTTGTCGTCGAGTTCGACATCAGTAAATGCCTGCTCAAGCGCCGTAATCCAGCGTTCGATTCCGTAGGGTGTTAGGTCGAGTGCCCAGGACAGTACTTCGTCCACTGTGACCGAATCATTCTGGCTCAACAGTTCCAAAGCACGTGCGCCACGTTGATTGATCCAGCCCGAACGCGAGGGGCCGTAATGAGCAGATGACCAGATTTCCGGTTTGTAATCCTCGGGTTTGAAAATCCCGTTCACCATCATAGCGTCAGGAGGAATATTACAATTTTGCATGTAGCCTTGCGGTGGATTTAATGTCTGCAATTGTTCTGACGCTGCATGAAACCCCTTCCATTCAGTGTCGGAGGTGGAACCGTCAACCGGTTTGCTCCAGTCATATCCCTCCGGTCTGACTGGCACCCGTCCTGCTCGATGGTAAAAAATGTTACCACTTGTGTCGGCCACCATTACGTTTTGCGGAAATGTGCTCAGGGAGGCAAGTCCCTTGACAGCGCCTTCATAGGTTTCGCCAAAATTCAGATGGTAGTGAAGGTCGCTGGGTGTCACGTTGTCATCGTATGCAATGCGTGCGGCGTAGGCCCGGGGTTTATCACCATCCTGTTGCCAGGCAATGATCGGTCCATGATGTGAAGCATAGATGGTGGTCTCATGCTCTTCTTCACCTCTGACCTGAAGCGTCATAGTCTCACTGGTCATTTCCCGCCACTCGCCGTCATAGCGATAACGAAAATGATTATCCGGGTCCAGGGTCAGTTCGAAGACATCCGCTGTATCCGGGCCGCCGGTCGTCATTGCCCAGGCAACGTTTTCGTTATGACCCAGGCCGATATAAGGAGAACCGGGGAGAGTAACCCCGCTGCCCACAAGGTCTCCCGCATGTAATCTGACTTCCCAGAAGCGAGTGACGCCCCACCAGCCCAGGTGGGGATCAACGAATAAAATGGGGTTTCCGCTGGCACTGCGTGAGGGACCTACGGCCCATTGATTCGAAGCATGGCGTCTTGGCTCAAAGCCAGGATCGATACCGCTGCGTTTGAGGTCGCCATATGCTTCATTGATTGACCAGTTGTACATAAAGTAGCGGCTGAATGCACCAAACATATAGACATCGAGCTCACGATCTCCCCACCACTCTGGCAGGTCGTCAGGGTTTGCGTCATAGTGGTCGATAACGCCTTGTGCAAAAGCCAGCATGTGTCGCCTGGTTTCTTCGTCCTGGCTATCGAATGCCTCTTTGCTGGCGCCGTAATGATCGAACATACGTTGTGTTAAATCGTGACTGACAGCTTCCTTGCCGGCAATGGATGCGTATTCGCCCATAGCCATCTTAAGGTTAATCAGCAATTGTTCGGGTCGGTCCTCTGCCTGGGCCCTGCCCATCGCATACAGGCCTTGTTCTGCCGTATCAGTGTAGATGTGCGGGATGCCCCAATCGTCCCGGTATATGACCAGTTTACCCGCATCTTCCCCCTGCCCGGGTAATCCGGTTTCGGTTGTTTCCGTTTCCTGGCTTTGTGTGGCTTCGTCCTGAGAGCTATCGCACGCCACCAGTAACAACAATGTTGTAATAATAAGTAGCCGGGCTGACATAGGTATCCCCCTGTTAAATTCGGACTGAGCTATTCTCTTCTTTCGTGAACGCCCGTGACACTGCCTCTTGAGTTTATTTTCTTGACAATCGTTGCGATTAATTTTTCCAACTGGAAGGTATGGTACCACTCCGGTGTGTCCTGATGTTGAACCGCGGTGGTACCGACTAATTCAAAGGACCACCCTTCTTTAAGTGAGCGATCCTTGACTTCGTGCAAGCGCTCCCAGGCGGGGTCGGAAAAGACTGGATGGACACAGGCAACCACGATATTCCGCGCATCCTGCTTTTTGAGTTCGTTAACAGCGGAAACGACGGAGCCGCCGGTATCGATGATGTCGTCCACTAACAGAACATCCTGGTTCCTGACCTCGCCTATCAACGTTGATCGCATGACCTGGCTCGGTTTAGAGTAATCGCGTTCTTTCGACAGAGCGGCCAGGTCTGCTGACAACTCTTCTGCGTACGCACGGGCGCGTTCCAGGTATCCCACGTCCGGGGAGACCACGACGTCACCTGTTAGCCCTTCCGATTTCAGCCATTGCACCAGATGTCGGGTCAGAAAAACGTTTTCCAGATGCGTGGTGGAGGGCGTGAACATACCCGCGATTGCCTCATTATGAATCTCAACCGACACAACACGGTCAGCGCCCGCGCATTGCAACATTCGAGCAAACAGACCAGCGGAAATGCCTTCCCGCTTGCGTCCCGTCCGTTTGTCCTGGCGTGCACCGGGGTAATAGGGAATGACCGCCGTCACATATTGGGCATCAGCCAAAGCGGCGGCTTCAACAGCATGCAGGAGCATGATGAATCTGTCGTAAACCGTTCGATCATCCTGTTTGCCCGCGGCAGACTGGAAAATGTAAACATCATGCCCGCGCACATTGGCTTGAATCTCGAGTTTTCCTTCTCCGCAGGGAAACCAGGTCTCGATGCTGGGGACAAGAGATTGTTTCATGTGTGAGGCTACGCCTTCGGCGAAGACACGGCCTGATTCACAGCTAACAAGTGCGATCGGCGCTCTGGCGGTTCTGGAACTCATTGTTGTCGCTCCTTCCGTTCAGCCCCGTTTTTAAGGGCCGGGTCACTCGCAAGAATTCTTCCGAGGGTTTCGATCAAAAAATCATGTTCTTCCGCAAGGACCCGTCGGGATAACGACTCAGGCGTGTCGTCCGGCAAGACCGGTATCTTCCTCTGGGCAATGACAGGTCCGGAATCGTACTGGTCTTCGACCCAGTGGACGGTAATTCCTGTTTCGTGATCACCGCTTTCTATGACTGCACGATGCACATTCATGCCATACATACCCTTGCCACCATGGCGGGGTAACAGGGCCGGATGAATATTAATGATTCTACCCGCAAACTCGCTCAGCGTTTGGGGTCCGAGTTTTTTCATATATCCCGCCAGGACCAGGAGGTCCACGTTATGCTCTCGAAGCACCTGCGACATCGCGGCATCACGCTCATTGTCAGCGGGATGTGTCACGCTGGAAAGATGCACGGTCGGGATACCGGCAGCTCGTGCCCGTTCCAGGGCGAGCGCGGTACTGTTATTGCTGATGGCGACCACCGGTTGCGCATCGAGTTGTCCGTCCCGGCATGCATCGATTATCGCCTGAAAATTGGTTCCCCGGTGAGAAGCGAGAACGCCAAGCCTCGTCATTGCGCTAATAACCTGAAC
>JBBDSF010000210.1:42561-50540 GCA_040905125.1 Pseudomonadales bacterium
TTCCCCGGTGAGAAGCGAGAACGCCAAGCCTCGTCATTGCGCTAATAACCTGAACGTGGAAAACGTTGATTTTACCATGTCTGTACCTGTTGCCAGAGGACCTGACGCCTTAAAATAACCGTCCTAACTTCAAATAGAAAGCACTCTGGCCCCCTTCTGCCCGGCCATAACCGAGGTATAACCCGCCCAGTGGTGAGTCCGCCCCGACAAAGATGGCACCCGCGCCAATAAGGTCATCGATGCTGGCCTCTGAATGGCTTGGCCAGACATTGCCCGCTTCCAGTGATGCACCCACATATGCGGGCACGTCTAACGGCAGAATGCGTCGCCCTGTCAGGCGATGCAAATAGGTGATCCCCGCGTAACCGAGGTCGTTGCCAGCCAGTGCCTGGTCGCGAAACCCGGAAAGGTTCAGGAACCCGCCGAGACTTTGTTGAAAGTGTGTACCGCTGATCTGCCCGAAGCTGCGCACATAGTCTGCTGTCAAAATCAGTGAATGTCGGTTAATACCGAATGCCTGTGTGCCCGAGATCCGAAGTAACTCGAAGTTTGGATCGGCTCCGCTTTCAGGCTTGACGCGGTCGTACCGAATCCTGGCCAAAGTACCGCTATGCGGAAAATACAGGCTGTCCAGCGTGTCGACTTCCAGTTGCCAGTAATGGTTAACGTTGCGGAAGTGATCGGTCCTTTCGTTTACGCCGATAAATGTTTCAGTGCGTCCCCGATTGGCTTCGATACCTGTGCCAACAGTCGCAATGTTGGAAATCTCTATACCCAGGAATCCGCCGTAGACAAAATTGTTGATCTTGAGGCGGGACTCAATGTTTGAGTTGACTGACTTATTGAAGTCTCTTTCCGAATAGCCTGCATACGGTTCTATAAAAAATATTTGCCTATAGTCGAGAGGCGCATAGAGTTGAGTGCGAATGAGAGGGTCATTGCCGATGCGGGCCAGGGTGAGCCATTCGCCGCCCTTGGCGGTGATGCCGGACTTCCTGAATTTGGCACCGAGATTGTAGGCACTTTTTCCATGGCTATCCGAGAATAACTCGAAGTTGACCCCGAGCAGGTCGTTGCCCCACGACTTTTCTCTGGCGGTGATTATCAGGTTATTTTCAAATTGACCTGCGACCACTTCATAGTTAACGGATTCGAAGTACTCGTAGCCGTATATGGATCTTAGATCCTCTTCCAGTTGTTCCCGGTCAAGCGTGTCGCCCGGCTGCTGATTAATGTTTGCCCTGATCAACTTGTCCGAGACATTGGAGTTGTTATCGATCTTTATTTCGCTGATAACTGGTGGTGCGTACTCATCAGGGTCTGCTGCCGGAATGGGCGTGCCTGTTGAAAAGGTCGCCAGTTTCTCGCTGTGGTCGTCAAGCATCTTGTACCCACGTTGAATAACCATTGGCGTCTTGTGGAAGTCAGTCGTATGTATGTCGGCGAGGTCGGGCTTGATGAGAATGTCCTTGTCGGTAATGAGTGCGTACTGCTCCTTCACCTGCTTGGCCGTTAGCAATGTGGTTAGTTGCTCGACAATCGGAATAATAGAGTCCAATTCCTCGGTATCGTACAGGGGTGTGGCTATGTTGACGGCGATAACCCGGTCGACGCCCATCTCTTTCAGCACGTCGACAGGCAAGTTTTTGGCGATGCCGCCATCCGCCAACAACTGGCCGTTCATTTCCACCGGTGCATAGAAACCCGGAATGGACATGCTCGCTCGGACTGCCGTTGCAAGCGAGCCCTCGGACAGGGTTACGGCATCGCCGCTGACAAGGTCTCCGGCCACGGCGCGAAACGGAATCGGTAGTTCATCGAAATCCGTGGTATCGCTGACGTGAAGAAACAGTTTCTGCAGCAGTAATTGAAGATTCTGACCTTGTACTGCACCTCTCGGCAGACTAAGGACGCCGTTTTTTAACGCTGCCTGAGTTGGTGCGGGAAATGACCTCGAATCCTGTTTGCGCCGGAAGGACAGTTTGTTCCGGGATGGATCGTCGTCGAACGTTTTCGACCAATCAACGTCAAGCGCGATCTTTTCGATTTCAGCGGGCGTTCGGCCCGACGCATAGAGTGCACCGATGACTGCGCCCATGCTGGTGCCAACGATGGCATATATCTCAATGTCGCGATCTTCAAGTGCCTGAATAATACCGATATGCGCGAGACCGCGCGCTCCGCCACCACTCAGTACCAGGCCGACCTTTTTTCCAATGTCTTCACCATTATCTGCCAGCACCAGGGCCGGCATAATGATTGCGGCCAGCAGGATTAGTTTACAGTGCATGATTGACTCAACCCTGAAATTCTGTGAACCGACAGTTTACCTGTTCAGCCCTGAATGTTGTGCAATAGCGTTAATGAAACGAGGGCCTGCTGGTATACTTGGGCCTGACGTTGACAGGAGTTAAAAGATTGTGAGCCGAGTCATGACTGTATCCCGGGCCAGATTACTGGTCATCGTGCCTGCTTTGCTGGCATTGCCGGTCCTTGCCGATCTGGAGGCGATCGAATTGTGGTCCAGAGCAACCGTACCCACAGCCAGTACGGGCGTGGTCTACGGGCGTTTACAAAATACAGGCAAAGAGCCCCTGGTCATCGTGGGAGCTGAATCGCCAGTGGCAAAGCGTGCACAAATACATCGAAGTACATCCCGTGACGGCATGATGGGCATGGAGCATGTCACGCGAATTGAGCTGGCGCCGGGGGAGGAGCTTCGTCTCGAGCCGGGAGGTATGCACATTATGTTGATGGACCTGAAAAACGGCCTTGAGCAAGGCAAGACCTTCGAAATTGATATATTGACCGAGGATGAAACTTTGACGGCGAAGGTAGCCACAGGTACCGTCGGTCAAATGGAATCTCCCGGCAACAATTGACTGTGATGATTGACAACACGCTTGAAAAACTCAATAAAGCCATGTCGCAACAGATCGAAGGCAATCTGGAAGAGGCCGAGTCGATCTATCTTGAAGTGCTGGAATCGGAACCTGAAAACCCGGACGCCATCCACTTGCTGGGATTGATTCGCGGTGAACAGGATCGCAGTGATGAAGCCGTAGAGTTGATCGAGAAGGCCATCGGGATCAATCCCAATGCAGCGCCATTTCACCATAATATTGCGGGTATTTATCGGCGTATAGGACGTCTTGAGGATGCCGAACGCGAATTTCGAGAAGCTGTTCGACTTAAACCCGACTACGGAGAGGCTTATCAGGGCCTCGCGGAAATGGTCAAGTTCGAGCGCAATGATCCGCTCCTGAATCAGGTGTTGACGCAGTTGAATCGCTCGAACCTTGATAAAACAGTCAGGTGTTATTTTCATTTCGCTGCCGGAAAGATATACGACGATATCGGCGAATATGATCGGGCGTTCAAGCATTACACCCAGGGTAATAGAGAGGCGAACAAGGAGTTCGACGGCGGGGATTTTCGGCGACAGATTAAAGATACCATCTACGTTTACAGCCGTGATTATCTGCAATCGATAGCAGGTTCCGGCCATGAGAGCCGTCAGCCAATATTCGTTGTGGGTATGCCGAGGTCTGGTACCACGCTTGTGGAGCAAATTCTGTCAAGTCATTCGATGGTCTATGGCGCCGGCGAACTCAATGATATGAAGTTCGTCGTCAGGTCGGCAGCGGAAACCAGCAGGATAAAACAGGGATACCCGAATTGCGTGCCGGGCCTGAGCAAGCCTCAGTACCGTCGTTTGGGGCTCGAATATCTTGACCGCGTAAGTAGTATCCTGCCTGAGGGTGATTTTGACCGCGTAGTAGACAAACACCCGTTAAATTTTCAGTTTGTCGGGCTCATCTTTTCCATGTTTCCCAATGCCCGGGTTATTCACACCATAAGAGATCCGCTGGATACATGCCTGTCCTGTTTTTTTCAGAATTTCACCAAGGGTCAGAATTACAGTTTCGATTTGATCAAGCTGGCACATTTCTATAATGATTATCGACGCCTGATGGAACATTGGAACAGTTTATATGAGGGGAAAATCCTGGCTGTATCCTACGAAGCATTGCTCGAAGATCAGAAGCGTGAAACGACCAGACTTCTGGAATACTGTGATCTTGAGTTCGAGGACGCCTGTTTGAATTATTTTGAAACAAAACGAGTTGTTAAAACTGCCAGCTTTATGCAGGTCAGACAGCCAATATACAAAACGTCTCAAAATCGTTGGCGGAATTACGCTGAACAGCTAAAGCCGGTAGCGGAAATATTGGGTATTCCAATCGAAACACCTGTGACCATTAGTCTCAGGCAATCACCGATTCATTGATTAACACTTCCTGTTCGACGAGTTTGTTGACTCCATCTACGTCCATACCAAGCCAGGAGCCTAGAACGTCATGGTTATGCTCACCCTGTAAAGGTGCGCCATTTCTGATACCGCTTTTGGCGTCAGAAAATCGGTAAGGGGTCTGGATCATCGGTCTTGCGTTCCCGTGTCGATCGTCGATTTGTACGATGCTGCTTCTGTGCTGCAGGGTCGGAGAACTTGCCAGATAGTGGGCGGTGGAATTGACGTTTCCCCAGGCGAGGTTGGCTTTGTCAAGGGCTACCGTCAGTTCACCCCGTTTGGAAAAATGCAGCAGGAACTCGCCAACTGTCTCGCGTCGCAGCCGAATCTTTTCGCTTAGAGGCGCACCCTCAGGTGTGGGATCCTGAATGCCGTGGACGGCCACGAGCTGTCGCCAGATGTGCCGGAAATCGCCAGCAAGGATAATGGGGCCGCCCGTGGCATTCCACACTTCACTGGCGCCTGTATTCACTTCCGCGGAATCGAGATGAAAGTGAACCTGATCGTCGCAGGTCAGCATGGCGTCGACCATGGCCATGTCGATATGTTGCCCGGTTCCTGTTCGTTGCCGCAGATGTAATGCGGAGAGGATCCCGATGAGACCGTGAAGGCCGGCATTGGTATCGGCAAACGACATGCTCAACTCTGCGGGATGAGCCCCGGCTTTCTCTGCCTGGCGATGAATCGCTCCTGTCTCCGCATGAATTATAGGCGCGTACGCAGCCCGCGCGGATTCCGGTCCCTCCTGGCCAAAGCCGGATATGGAAAGCATGATCAAACGCGGATTGATTGCCGACAAGGCAGGCCAGTCGATGCCCAATCGTTTCATGACCCCGGGACGAAAATTTTCCACCAGGATATCAGCGGCCGTGGCCAGCTCCTTGAGCAGGGCGATACCTTCCGCTTTCTGCAAATCGATACTGACATTCAGTTTGCCGGCATTTTGCTGATTGTAGTATCCGGATATAGAGCCGACCTTGTGTCCCCAAAATCTCGTGACATCCTGATCGGGCGGTTCGATTTTGACCACTTCCGCGCCGAGATCACATAGCATTCTTCCGGCAAAGGGGCCTGCGAGGACGCGTGAAAGATCCAGTACTCTGATACCTGTCAGGGGATAGTCGTGCATAGCTGAAGATCAACCAAAAAACTGTGACTCGCCGATACTACGCAATATCGTGACGATAAAAAATACCGGGAGTTTTGATTCATGTGCGTCGATGGTAAAGTTGGGCTGTTTCGTCACCGGGGAATGTCAGTGACTGCGGTATCGTGGGGTAATCTGGAAAAACAGGCACCGGCGCTTGCCCGGTTTGGCCGGGATCGGCTTGACGGCAAGGTTGCCTATCTTGCCACCATCCGCAATAGCGGTTGGCCAAGAGCACATCCTGTTACACCGATTATCGGTGAAGGACATTGTTTTATCTTTGTCGAACCCAATTCCGCGAAGGTGCGGGATCTGCTGAATAACGGACATTATTGCCTGCATTGCGGTATGAATGACAGCTCCGGAAGCAGTGGAGAGTTTCAGATGACGGGCATCGCCAGTCAGATGGACGATCCGGAAATTCGAGAATTGGCCGAATCCGTTTGCAGCTATCGGCCTTCTGCTCGTTATCTTCTTTTCGAATTGAAAGCCAACGAGGTGCTATCGACGTTGTACCGGGGCGGGCGCCCCGACCGCCAACGTTGGGAAGCCTCCATGGGATCCTGTGAGTAATGGACGGTATTCACGATCTTGGCGGTAAGCACGGTTTCGGCAAGGTGATCCGGGAGGAACACGAACCCGTATTTCATCACCGCTGGGAAGCTGCCGTGTTTACCATGGTTCAGGCCAGTGCCGCGGCCGGCGCGCTGCGAAACACGGATCAGTTTCGCCACGCTGTCGAACGAGTCGACCCGGCCGCATATTTGTTGCATGGATACTATGGCCGCTGGCTGGGCGGTGTCGAGAATCTGCTGGTAGAAGCAGGGATTGTCAGTCAGCAGGAAATCAATGCCAGGGCGGCACGAGAGGGCGCCCCCCAAAATGATCTCATTGCTGCACGCCCGGCAGATAATCCAGACCCTGCGGGACCTGCTCCCAGGCACTCCCATAGCCGCCGGTCAGCCGCGAAACCCCGGTTTGCCGTTGGCGATCAGGTACGTACTGCAAGAGAGGTCAAAGCCGGTCACACAAGATTACCGGCTTATGCGCGTGGGTGTATTGGCACTATCATTCGGCACCATGAAGGCTGGGTCTATCCGGACACGAATGCCCATGGGCTTGGCGAGCAACCGGTTAACTTGTATACGGTTCAGTTTGAGGGCGAGGAGCTTTGGGGTGGCGGGGACCCGAACATCAAGGTGAGTCTGGATTTGTTTGAACCGTATTTATTAAAAGTGATTGACTCCCGTTGATTAGAGGATAATGCACGATTGAAATCCAGGCGAGGTAAATGATGAGTAGTTCCCAGGCGATTCGTGCCGAGGCACTCGAAGCAATCCTGATCGAAAAAGGCTTGCTGGCTGCCGAGGATGTGGATGCGGTCATTACCCGATACAGCGAACGGGTGGGTCCTATGAATGGCGCCCGGGTCGTTGCTCGTGCCTGGGTTGAACCCGCGTTCAGGGAGGCTCTGTTGAATGACGGAACGCAGGCGATAGCGGATTACGACTTTGAAGGTGGTCAGGTAGACAAACTGCTGGTCGTGGAAAACACTGACAAGGTTCATAATGTCGTGGTCTGCACGTTGTGTTCCTGCTATCCATGGGCTTTATTGGGCTTACCACCGCGATGGTACAAGGATCCGGCGTACCGTTCCCGAATTGTTCGAGAGCCTCGCGAGGTCCTGGCGGAAATGGGGCTTGGCCTTGACGAGGAGGTGGAAATAAGAGTCTGGGACTCGAGCGCCGAAGTCCGATACATGGTATTGCCGGAACGACCTGAAGGCACGTCCGGTATGAGCGAAACCGAATTGGCTGAACTGGTGACTCGGGATGCCATGATTGGTGTCGAGAAGCTCTGAGAGATAGTTGTAGTTATGACTGCTAACGGCGATCGGCCAGATGAAGCGTTAACGGGAGAGGCGGCGCCACCCACGGCCAATGGTGAGCTGGTGTTTGATGCGCCATGGGAAGGCCGGGCTTTCGGTATGGCGAGAGCTTTATGTGAACGTGGTTATTTCGACTGGGACGAATTTCGCGCGGAGTTGATTGATCAAATCTCGGCCTGGGAAGCATCACCAGAGTGTACTGAAGAGTACCGGTACTATGATCTGTTTCTCGCGGCCTTGACGCGAATTATTGAGCAAAAATCTCTGTGTCAGGGGCCAGACCTTGTCATGCGGGAACTGGAATTTGCGGCCCGCCCTCATGGGCATGATCACTAGTCCAGTTCTTCCACTTCAACTGGAACGACGTTGAGCCTGGAGGTGACGCCTTCAACGCCCTTGATGCCCTCGGCTATCTGGATGGCAAGTGCTTCCTTGTCTTCAGTTCAACTATGGTTTCTGGAGAAAGTCATTAACATTTTGTTCCACTAACGAGAGTGGTAAGGGACCACTTTTCAGAATTACATCGTGGAATTCTGTCAGATTAAAGTCGTCGCCGAGCGCTTTTTTACTCTTTTCCCGCAGTTCCAGAATGCGGTTCATGCCGATCTTGTAGGCCGTAGCCTGTCCGGGCA
>JBBDSF010000210.1:50640-52354 GCA_040905125.1 Pseudomonadales bacterium
CGCAGTTCCAGAATGCGGTTCATGCCGATCTTGTAGGCCGTAGCCTGTCCGGGCATGACCATGTAACGTTCGATGGACTTGACTGCCTGGTAGCGGGAATTGGACGTGTTCTCCTCCAGGTAGGTAATCGCTCGTTCGCGGGACCAGCGTTTATGATGGATGCCTGTATCTACCACGAGCCGAGCAGCCCGTTCGAGTTCCATGGCAAGCCGGCCAAAGTCGGACCAGGGATCCTCATAGAAGCCGAATTCCTTGGGGAAATGTTCGGCGTACAAGGCCCACCCTTCGCTATAGGCAGTGAAATGCCCGTACCTTCGGAACCTGGGTAAATGTTCCAATTCCAGCGTAATGGCACTTTGCAGGTGGTGCCCGGGAATTCCTTCGTGATAAGCGAGCGCTTCCAGTTCGTAAGTGGGCACAGACTCAACGTCGTATAGATTAACGTAAAATATGCCGGGTCGTTCTCCGTTAGGCGATGGGCTGCTGTAAAATGCTTTGCCCGCTGATTTTTCCCGATAAGGTTCAACAGCCTTAACTTCCAGGTCGAACCTGGGTATCGTGTTTACCATTTCAGGCAAAGCTTCGCGCATATCTGATATATAGCCGATTGCCAGATCCAGATAAGCCTGTCTGCCTGCCTCGGTATCTTCCACAAAAAATTGATCGTCAGTTTGCATAAAGGCAAAGAAGTCCTGGAGCGATCCGTCAAAGTCTACCTGATCCATAATGGTGCGGATCTCGTCATGAATTCGTTCTACTTCCGAAAGACCCAACGAATGGATCTCTTCGGGACTATAGTCGGTTGTGGTGTTCCGCTTCAGGCTGTATTTGTACCACGCTCCTCCATCCGGCAAGTGCCACACGCCGTGGTTGCCCTCGGTTCGTTCACGGGCGGATTTCAGATAGTCTCGCAGCTTTTGATAGGCTGGACCCGTATGCTCAGTCAGCGCCTTCTTTGCTGTCTGTATCAGACGTTCTTCCTCGTTGCTGACCAATTCCAGGCGCCGGACCTTTTCTTGAAAATTTTTAAACAACGGACTATCGGTGTCCGGCGCATCGAAAGGCGCGCCTGTTAGCACATTCTTGCAATCATCCAGCGCATGGTCATAGACGAAGTTCGGTGGTGTGATACCCCTTTCTTCCTGATCCTGAAGAACTTGAATCACCTGGTCGAGATAATCTTCAATTCCCTGTAATCGTTGGATGTAGTTTTCCAGGTCGGTGACATTACGTCCGGGATGGGTATTGATCAAAAAAGCTGGCAGAGCAGATTGAACCCCGAACATCTGGTTTATTGGATATTGGTGCCACCAAAAGTCAAGCCCACGTCGAGCCTGGTTGGTGTTATATTTAAAGAGATCAAAACTTAGCCGGTTTTGCGAATTCAGTTTGTCAACGTCAAGGGCCTTTTCAATGGATTCAAGATGTTCCTCCATTAATTCAACGCGAGCAAGGCTGTGCTCAAAGGAAGGCTCGGTCCACTTGTCGTCATTTTCATGGATGCCGAGCCGGGTCTGGCGTTGAGGGTTCATGGCGAGCAGCTCGTCGTATGCCACGTCGAACAATTCTCGAGCCAATTCATTCTCAAACTTGGCAGCTACGCTTTTGGCTTGAGCTGACGCCTCTTTCGTGGTCCGCGCCGAAGGCTTTTCCATCCGCGCGCCGGGCGGGCTCTGGCAGGCGGCAAGAAACGTGAAAATGGCTAAAATCGTGA
>JBBDSF010000210.1:52454-74383 GCA_040905125.1 Pseudomonadales bacterium
GCGCCGGGCGGGCTCTGGCAGGCGGCAAGAAACGTGAAAATGGCTAAAATCGTGACAGTGAATTTCATATTAAAGCCTGGGCTCATGTGTGTTTTAGAATCGTTTCGACCCGATTATTGATGTCTTGTGTCCGTTCGATCATTTCAACAGACGAGGCGAGTTTATCGTCGAACCTGCTGATAAACTGTGCGTCGTTTATATGCTTGATGTTCACCAATATATTCAGCTTTGAAGAGGTGAGAACACATTCAAAGAGTGACGCCGCTATGCCGACATCAGTAATGAGATTTCGGTTACCTTCCTCGACCAGTTCCGCCGTGAGAGGAATTAACGCGATAGTTTCATCGATCATTCGGGCGGGAACACTCGCTGCCTCTTTGAGGGCCTGTTGTATCGTTTGATTTTTTTTCGCCTTCTCTTCCGCGGACGCGGCTCGTAATTTGTACGCATTCATGACTTCATCAAAACATTGTATGTCGTCATCGGCAAGCTGAATAAATTTATCCCGCGCTTTGTCGGCTGCCGACAAAATTCTTGTGACAGAATCGCTTTGCTCCCGGGTCAGCCGACAAACCATGGCAACGAGGGCGGCACCCTGGGCACCGGCGACACAAGCGGCGGCGCCGCCACCAGGAGTGGCGCTGTTGCTGCCAAGCGAGAAAAGATAGTCTGAAACGGTAGTGTTCGCGATCACCTGGTCGAATCCGGCTGATGAAAATTTCGATAAAGTCTTACTGTGTTGCGCATGGCCATGGCGACAGTCATCGGTCCCACGCGGGGGATATACACGTCCGTGTGTGTATGAATGTCATCCTCAAAATTGGGATAGCTGGAGAAATTGACACAAACGGTTCCTGGTTTTATCTCATCGCAACGAATTTTCGGGAATGACTTGCTTGGCACACCGGTGATGACAATGTCGGAAACCGCCAGCGCGTCTTCCCGGCTGATATCGATTTCGTGAGGCTTGGCGTCCTTGAAAAGCAAAGGCCCATTGATATCAAAGGAATAGACCATCGCGCCATCGTTAGACATCATAACCGCCAGCGGACGGCCGTTAACCTCGCTGCGGTTAAATATTGTGACATACTTGCCTTCCACAGGCCTGTTCACATCGGTAGAGTAGGTTCCGATTTCAGTCAGCATTTTTATAATTGCCAGGGGTGTACAGGGTAACAAGGCTTTTTTACCGGGCTCTCCAGGCACCGCGAGGCGGTCGTTGGCATACAGTTTTCTTGTCCAGTATAAACTTCCGGCTTCGATATCCTTGCGATAATCGACGAGATTGCGTAGATAGACGTCCTGTTGATTATTAAATACCGGAAAGTAAATGAAGATTCCATGGACCGAAGGATCCTCGTTAGCTTGCATGATCTCCGATTCCAGCTCAAGGCGTTCGACTTTGCGTAAATCGTACTCAATACCAACATCGTTGAATTTTTGTCGTGTGACTTTGGCGTAAGACATGGATGGCAAGTCGTCTGTGGCAATTAAACCAACCGCTTTGAGTTGGTCGTCGATGGTCTCGATATCCGACTTGACTTGCTCGATATACTTCTCCGCCAGCTTGGCCGGGTTCAAATTAATGGGATCTATTGACGACAATGAGGTGCTCCCTTCAGGACTCATAGTCCGGCTTTTGTCTGCTCAACGACCCCAGATATCCCTTATGGTGGCGCATGCCATAATCCTCCTTGGTGAATCCTTTCAGTTCCATCAGGGTGAGGGCAAGGGAGTCACTTATCGCCAGCATTACAGCGGTGGTGGCACTGGGCGTCAGTTTCAACGGGCAGGGCTCCTCGATATCCGGTCCCATATCGAGAATCAGTTCACTATGTTCCCGGAGTAAGGAATCCGGGTGAGAAGTGATACCAATAACCTTGCTGATGCCAAGATGTCTGGCAATACCCAGCATTTCGATGACCTCGTTAGACTTGCCGCTGGTTGAGAATGCGACGATACAATCATCCGGGTTCAATATACCAAGATCGCCGTGTCCGGCTTCCGCTGGATGTATGAATACGGCCGGCGTACCGGTGGAAGAAAGTGTTGCCGAAAATTTACGGGCAATAAATCCGGCCTTGCCGATTCCCGTGGTAACCACCTTGCCCTGGCAGTTTTGCAGCATGAGGACAGCCAGCTCGAACTCATCCGTTACATTGATGGCCTGAATCGCCTGGGCCTCCTTTAGGAGAACGTTCTCAATTTTTGCTTTGATATTCAAATGACTCGAACTCTGAGTGAAGGAATCCGGTATTATACTTGAACCATGGCTGGTGTGGCATGCCCGGCTATAGCCCCGCCGTGAGCCGTTTCAATGCATCCAGGATGGCAGGGTGGTAGTTAAACATCTCCTCAAGTCGATCAAGGTGAATCCAGCGAGTCCGCAATAGATAGTCCGCGTCGGTTACAGCGGCCAATGGTACCGCCTTAACGGTGGCAAGGAACCAGTATGTTTCGCATTCGTACAGCCGTGCGTTCCAGTTAAATTGATAGTGGTTTACCCACGCCGAGTCTTCACGCACCGAAACCTGATAGCCCGTTTCCTCCATGGTCTCTCGCTCAGCCGCCTGTGCCGGGGATTCGCCATGTTCGATTTCGCCGCCGGGAACGCTCCAGAACTTTTCGTTGGTTGCCGGATCCTTCAATTCTATAGCAAGAAGGTGTCGATCGACCACGCAAACCGCGCCGGCCCTTGTTCGTTTTTTCATGATGGGGGGCCTTCTTGTGAAGATGTAGACGTCGACGAAGTCTGGCTGGAGAGCCAGTTGTCTACCTGTTTTATGAGCAATGCCTTATCGTTTTGGTCGATGCCTGCAGGATCGAATCGCCATTTGTTATGAATTTGTAATAAGGGTAACAACTCGGAATGCCCGATCCGTTGCAGCCATCGACTGACAACTTCTCCCTTGCCACGGTTGAATCCCGATTCCTCGAGGAACTGTTCGATTCGGAAAAATGATGAATCGGCACCCTGGTCCAATGAAGCAGGCTCGGAGGACTCGTCCGAATCCTTTTTCAGAATGACTTGCTCACTGGTTGTGATACGCCAAATAAGTACCAACGCCAATACCATGCCGATTACAATAAGCTCAATCTCATAATCTTCCAGCTTTTGAGCATTCCACCACAGCTGGAACTGAAAGGTACGGTTGACGATAAAGTCATAAACAGGTTGCAGGATGCCGGCATTGGCTGCTTCCTCTTCTGCCCAGACTGAAGGGGTGGTATCTACAGTCTTCCATTGTCCATCGATGAAAGCGATGCTCCAGGTATGTGCATGCCGTTTTCGGACGACGAACATTTCCAGCGTCGGGTCGTATTCCTGCACGGCATAACCCACCACGTATCTTGCCGGAATGCCAAAGTGCCGCAATAAGAGCGTTGTGGCGGAGGCAAAGTATTCACAGTGTCCCTTTTTGCGATGAAGTAGAAAGTGCTCCAGTGGATCCGTTTGACCCGGCTGTCCGGGCTGGTACAGGGAGTAACGGAATTCGCCAAAAAAGCGCCGAACATAGGCTAACGCGTTTTCATCGTGATCAAACTTTTTGTCTCCGGCAACCTGCTGCAAGAGACCGATATATTCAGCCGGTATATACCGATCGGAAGTTTGTGGCTCGCTGTTAAGGCTGGCGCTCTCATTGAACTGAATCTGGTATCCGGGACTCCGTACCAGATCGATGCCCTGTACGGACCCGTACTGACTCACCTTGATATCCCGTGCCGGCAGATCGTTGATCGCTGTTACACCATCCGGGACAGGCACGATCGCGTGGTCTCGGGTGAATTCCAGAAAAATATTGGCGGCATGGTCTGACGGTTGCGGTGTCGCCAGGTGCCATAAAAAATTGTCCACATGAGGCTGGGTTCTGAAAGAGGGATCCAACACCATCCAATTCGTGCCTGACGGTAGATCGTAGCTGGCTTCCTGCATGAGCGCTGGCACCGTGGTACTGTCGATGCCTTTGACGCGGAACAAAATGGTATCGGATAATTTCATGCGGCCGACGTTTCCCAATGCCGTTGTTGTCTTCATGGGATCAGTTCGATTCATGATGAAGTTGGCGAGCCATCGCGCCGATTGTTTTTTCAAAGCTTCCTGCCCTTCCTTTATACCCAATTGAGTTATATGGGCTGTCAAAAAGATCAGGCTTGCGGCCAGTATCCAGGTGGTTGTCTGGTAACGAGGGGACCTTAACGGAAAGAGCGCCCAGCAGATTAGTAATCCGGCAATCGGCAAATAATAGATGTTCAATGAGGTATCTGTTGCAATCGCCAACAGGCATACGCCGACGAGGAAATAATCCATATCCCAGGATTGAGTGACGGGTTCCTTCTGCCGCCGCAGCGAGTAGAACAATACGTCCAGTGTCATACGGTCGGAGGTGCTGTAAGCCAGTACGACCACCAATGGAAAGAATACAAACGGTAAAAGCTGGAACAGTGTTGTTATAAAATGAAACTTTGTAGCATTGAGAGCCAGGTAAACAACGAGCCCGAATAGGCCGATACTCGTCAGATCTGCTAGCCTGTAGAAGTCTTTTTTATCGAGGGCCCATCGCCGGTTAATAAAATATCGGGCTTCAAGCAGCACAGCCATGGGGGCGGCAAGGAGCAGCAGCTCCATCTGAAGGCCCCATAACAGTACTGTCAGTGATTGTATGTATCTTGGCTTCATAAAATCTGCTTCATAGGGACAATAGCCGGTCTTGAATATGATCGACGGGTAGCAGGTGCGCTTTCCCTCCAAGTTCACTTTCCAGGCTTTCATCATGGCTGATGACGAATGCCTCTACGGGAAGGTTCATGGCTCTTAATTGATCGATCAATGATCGGCGGGTTTCATCCCAGTCACCAAGCACGATGATGCATCCACTTATTACCCTGGCATGTTGTAATACTGCCTGAGAGAGAACCTCGAACCTGGACTGACTCCTGTTAACAGTAGCCAGTGCTTCCAGTTGCTGATTCATGTGCGCATATCCCCTACCTGCGGTAATGAGCTGAACCTGATGTTGCGCATAAACAAGATCTAACAGGAAATCGCTGGATTTCGACTGCATGGCAAAGCTGGCTGCCACGGCAATAGTCTCTTCAAGCAGGGTGTCATCGTTGATGTGCGTATCCAGCACGAGCGCCTGACGAACAAAGTATTCGTCCTGAAACTCTTTGACGACCGGTTTGTTTCGCTTCGCACTGCTTGCCCAATGAATCTTCCGCATGGAATCACCGTCCCGATAGTCTCGAAGCGAAGCAAATTCGTCGGATTCCCCGATGGACCAGGTGGGGTTAATGCCTCCTGGCTGAAAATGCCGGCCGCCGGCCATGTTGAAGCCGGCCGATATTCGGTAACGTTTTGGGAGTACCAGCAGTTGCTGGTGGTTATCGAATCTGGTTACGCCGTAATTAAATCGAAATGGATCGGGGTGCAGAATTGAGGTTGATACAAGATGGACCACGCCACGACGAAGTGGTAACGCTTCCACCGTTACGTTTACGCTGGCTTTCAGGCTAATATCCGGGACGTCTGAGGGCTTGATGATAACGCCCGTGTTACGCCGTTGAAGCCAGATGAAACGATGAAACCCGATCCACCGATCATAGGCGTTTCGCGTGTCCTCGCCGGGCTCGCGAGCACGCCTGAATTGTTCGAGGGTGGGCGAAATGACCTCTGGATTGTCGACCAGCTGAAGATCCCGTTCTACGTTGCTCCCCTCGTTATGAACGGTTATGTAGTATTCAAATGGTTCGTTCGCGGTCGCGAATCCGGGAAGGTGTCGCTGAACTGACAAATTGGGCGGGTGTATTTTCAGACTGATGCGGGAACCGATGATTATGCATAGAAGCAAGGCAAAGAGCTGGTAGGCGAGTGTACGTTCCATATCCATACCGACTACCATGGTGATCAGCATGCCCAGCTGTATTAGACGGCCCCGCTCTGACGTCTTTCGAGAGGCGTGCCTGCCTGCCCTGGATAGCCGAACATAGCCCGGAAATATCAGCTCTTTAAACATTACGCCGGCACTTTGACATCCTGCATAATTTCCAGCATTAGCTGCTCCTCGTTACGGCCGGAGAACCGGGCATCGGGGTCCAATGCAAGCCGATGAGCAATCACGGGAATGGCGAGTTCCTGTATGATTTCCGGTGTGACGAAATTCTGGCCTTCTATCAAGGCCAGCGCCTGGGCACACTTCATCAATGTAATGCCAGCCCTTGGACTCGCTCCCATTTGAATACCGGCATGTGATCGGGTGGCACCGACGAGATCGATGATGTAGCGTTTTAATTCATCGGTAATACGCGTGTTGTGGACAGCAGCGCGAATGACTTCAATATTAGCCAACGTGGTACACGGTTCCAGTTCGGTGAGTGGATCATGAAACTGTTGGGCATTGAGTATCTCCATTTCGTCCTCGGGAGTAACGTAGCCCAATTGAAAACGCATAGCGAAACGATCCATTTGTGCTTCCGGTAATGGGTAGGTGCCGTGGAATTCGACAGGGTTTTGCGTGGCGATCACGAAGAACAGCGAATCCATGGCAATTCGATTACCCTCCACGCTTACCTGATTTTCCGCCATGGCTTCCAGTAACGCGGATTGGGTTCGTGGTGAAGCACGGTTGATTTCATCGGCAAGCAGGATTTGCGTAAATATTGGCCCTCGTCTGAAACTGAAGGTCTGGTTAGTCTGATCGAAGATGGACACTCCCAGGATGTCAGTGGGCAGAAGATCGGGTGTAAACTGTATGCGCTTGAAATCGGCGCTCACGGAGCGGGCGAGGGCTTTTGCCAGCGTTGTTTTTCCTGTTCCCGGAACGTCTTCAAGCAGTACGTGACCACCGGCAAAAAAGGCGGTCATCAGCCACTTGATGGCATTGTTATTCGAACGGATGATGGACTCAAGATTTGTACGCAGCTCGTTGACGAGGGCGTACTCCTGTTGCGTAATAGACGACAAATGGGCATCTTGATGGTTTGGCAAGCGCTTGTCCTCGATATCCCGGATTTTCGAGTGTATCGTAAATCAGGCTGTTTTGGGGATCCATATGGTGCCGTCGTGTCAGGGGAATTTGGAGGATATAGGTATGGCATCCAATGAAGAAGTTATTCGCGACTTTATCAAGGCATGGTCGACGCTTGATGTCGACAAAATCGTCGAGTTTTTCACCGACGACGGGACTTATCACAATATGCCCATTGAACCTGTCTCCGGCAAGGATAACCTTAAAGAGTTCATTCAGGGGTTTATTGCGGATTGGACGGAGACCAATTGGGAGGTAAAGCTTCTGTTGTCCCAGGAGGATACGGTCATTGCAGAAAGATTGGACCGAATCAAACAGTCAGACCGGTCTATAGAATTGCCTTGTCTGGGTGTATTCGAAATGCAAAATGGCAAGATTAAGGAGTGGCGCGACTATTTTGACCTGGGTACCTACATGAAGGCCAATAGTTAAAAATGTTATCGTGCCTGGCGTTTGACGCTTTTGGCAAATGGCCAGGTTCGATGATGGGTAATGCCAATCATTTCAGAAATTATGCGAAGAAGTGGCGCAATCCTGATAGCCCCGGAGTTATTTATGACTGAGACCGATTTGATTATGAAGTCATTGGAAATGACCGCAGAGAAGACCGGGGACATTACCCCGATGGTATATGAGAATTATTTTAATGCGTGCAATGGATCCCGGGACCTCATGGAGCATGTGGACCCTATGGCCAAGGGGAAAATGCTTGAAGAAGTGCTGGTGCTTTTGACGGGAACGGATCCTGCGGCAGACGAGCACTACATCAAGTTCGAGGTAACGACCCACAAGGGATATGGCGTTGTACCGCACATGTACCGCAATTTGTTTGAAGCGGTACGGCAAACGGTCCGCCACTCATTGGGTGCGCAGTGGAATAGTGACTTCGCGTCAGCCTGGGACCATCGGATCGAATACCTGTTGAGCGAGATTGAGCCTGCTGCGACCAGTTAGCACCTACTGTGCCGTCAATTGTTCCGCGTATTTCACGACCTGGGGTTCCCGGCTCTCTTTCATTCCGATCGTGCGCCCTTCAAGAATGGCCTCATCCAACGGAATGCCCTTGCGCAGGCGATACATTGCCCACAGGGCGCCAGCCCGGTTGGCGCTGGCGCAGTGAACCAGAGTCGGATAGTTGTCCGAATTTTCCACCCATTGTTGAAATCGATCCAGGTCTTCTTCCGGTGGTGCCTCCTTGCCCACAGAGATGTTGAGATACTTCAAGCCATTCGATTCCGCCTGTTGGCGTTCTGTTTCAACGCCTTCGGGTGGGGTTCTCAAGTCCAGAATTGACCGGAAGCCGAGTTCTTTAACATGCTCTACGCCGCTTCCTTCGTCCAGGTTTCCAGAGGTTGCGATGTAAGGCGTAGTTCGGTTGTAATTGACGATGGATTCATTGACCCGGTCCCCAAAGGGAACCTCATCGTCACCGGCACAGGCGACGAGAGGAAATATGAGTAGCGAAAGGATCAGTTTGTTCACGATATTGAATAATCCCAATGTTGTTTCCCCTTTGGGCAACAGGTTTCATATAGTATTAGTCTCATGAGACACTTATACGTTCAGTTTTTCAAGAGGAGAAAGCTGTGACAATACAGCGAATCAAAGTTGGTAGTCGCATGAGCCAGGTGGTAATTCACAATCAGGTGGCCTGGCTTGCCGGGCAGGTGGGGCTCAATGCGCCTGGTGAAAGCGTGGCAGCCCAAACCACGGACATTCTGGAAAATATCGACAAGCTGCTGACGGAAGCCGGGACGGATAAATCGAAGCTTCTTTCGTGCACCATTTGGCTGGCGTCTATGGACAATTTTGAAGAGATGAATGGAGTCTGGGACGCGTGGGTTGCCGAAGGCGAAACGCCGGCACGCGCATGTGTAGAGGCGAAGCTGGCGGCTCCGCAATTTACCGTCGAGATTGCAGCGATCGCCGCGCTAGAGTAACGATTGCCGACGTTATTCCCAGGCCATGGTTTCGAGGTGGTTTCTTAGTTTCGTTGCCGTGGGGAACTTCTTGAGGATGAGGCCCTGCTTCAGTCCACAACATATTGCCTTAATGTTTTGGGGATGTGATCGGTAATGTTTCTGGCCGCCCAGGACGTCGTAGAATACACGGATAGAGTCGATTATGTCCTGTTGGATGTTTTCCCTTTTGGTCGTGTACCGATGGTAAAAGTCGATCAGTTTCAGCCTGAAACCCAGCCCGACACGGTGGATCATAACGTTCCCGTCGTGCAGATCACCATGGAATTCCTTGTGTCTATGTATATCTTCAATACCTTTCATCAATTCATGTAATAAATGAACTGCTTCGAATGACGATAAACGTTTACCTCGCTGACGGCGAAGGAAGTCCGCAAGCATTTCGCCTTCAACGTATTCGGATATTAATACAGTTATCGGTGTCTTTTTGACAGTTATAATTTCCTGATTGTGGTATTGGATGATAATCGGGCAGTTTCGCAACTTGTGGAGTTTGTTCGCATATAGTTTCGCGGCTTTGCCATTCTCGTTGCGTTGAGGATAAAAGACTTTGGCTGCTCGCGGGATGCCCGTGCTGGACTCGATGATTTTGTACACCTCACCTTCCCAGCCTTTGCCCAGTTGATCGGAGACCACATATTTTCGGGCTATTGTACGGCCAGGTTGCAAATCGAAACTTTCGATTTTCATGTCTTACGGAACAACATAAATGTCAGGTCGTCAGCTTTCCCGCCCGCTGTTTCTTCGACCATTCTATCGGATGCACGCGCGGCGAGTTCATTGGCTGATTGTTCAAGGTTCCCGTAACGGACCACTTCGATAATCTCCTCCCTGGGCAAATTGTCGAAAAGACCATCCGTAGCCAATAATATCGTATCGAATTTTGACATTGGCATGGGCATGCCAAGAGTAACGTGCATATTTGCTGTGCCGATGATATTGGAAACCAGATGGCGCTCTTCGTGGTGGAATCCCTCGGCTTCCGATATAACGCCGGATTCTACGGCATATCCGACCGGTGAATGAGATACCGTCTCGAGCTTGAGCTTACCGCGTTGACCCACCATCATCGCTACCGAGTCGCCCACGTGATACGAACGGACTGTGGTGCCATTAACTTCCGTGAGCGCCAGTGTCGTTGCCGAGCCAATACCCCGGCTTATGAGTTCCTGATTCGCGGCCTCTATGGCTGACAGAATCGACTCCCGCATTTCCTGCGCCCGAGTTCGTTCCAGTTGCTTTATAATCGTCGTAATTGTTGTCGATGCCGCCTCGGCCCCGGCGGGATAACCGCCGACGCCATCTGCCACCATTATCACAGTAGTATCCGTATTTGCTGAAATAAACGCGGCGGCATCTTCATTTGGCATGCTTTCGCTTTTGTAGGGAGCGCGACAGGAAAATACAGCAATGCTGCCACCCGGCAACTCAAGGAGTTCACAGGCCGTCATCCGGGAATTTGTGTAGATATTGTGTCGAACTGCAGTCATGGGTGTGTCTTTGAAAAATCCAGGTGGCAGGCGACCTGGTGGTCAGGAATACCCACATCGCGCAATAAAGGAACCTTGTGTTTGCATTCGTCCATGACGTAAGGGCATCGTGGATGAAAGGGGCAACCCGAGGGCGGGTTAATGGGTGAGGGAACATCCCCTTTAATGATCTGTCTGTCGGCTTTGTGGTGGGGGTCAGGTACAGGGATCGCGGATATGAGTGATTGCGTGTAGGGATGGAGTGGCTGCTTGTAAAGCCCATCACTGTGACCGTGTTCGACAATGTGACCCAGATACATGATAGCGATCCGGTCGGAGATATGTTTGACGACTGCCAGGTCGTGGGCGATAAACAGATAAGAGAGGTCAAATTCTTTTTGTAGATCGATAAGCAGATTGATAATCTGACTTTGAATGGATACGTCCAATGCCGACACGGGTTCATCGCAGACAATCAGTTTCGGATTAAGCGCAATTGACCGCGCAATGCCGATACGTTGACGCTGGCCGCCGGAAAACTCGAAGGGGAACCTGGTGGCTGAACGGGCGGGGAGCCCGACAATGTCCAACAGTTCTTTGACGCGGGTTTTTCGCCAGGCTGCGTCGCCCACTTTCTGCACAATAAGTGGTTCTTCGATAATATCGCCGACGGTGTGTCGCGAATTCAGCGATTCCATCGGATCCTGAAAAATCATTTGAATGTGTTGGCGCCAGGGTCGCAACGCCTTGCCTTTAATGTGCGTTATGTCTGCCCCCTGGAAGTGAATTGAACCCCCGGTGGGTTCGTAAAGGCGCGTGATACATCGGCCCAGGGTTGATTTACCACAACCGGATTCACCCACCAGTCCCAGTGTTTCGCCGGGCATGATATCGAAAGAGACGCCGTCAACCGCCTTGTTGAATGTATTGGCTCGCAACAGAACGCCTTCCTTGACGGGAAAGTGCATTTTTAGATTGCGGACTTGCAATAGTGGCTGCGCCTCGCTCATATGTCCCGCCAGCGAAAGCAACTTACATGATGATCCTTGTCGATAAGCTCAAGTGGTGGCGTCGCGGTCCGACACTTATCGATACGATAAGGGCAGCGGTTTTCGAAACGACAGCCTTCGGGAAGATCCTGTAGACCAGGAACCATGCCTTGAATGATGTTGAGCTTTGACTTTGGCTTGTCGTCAAGGCGCGGAATAGAAGAAAGCAGCCCACGCGTATAAGGATGAGCCGGCTGATCGAATATGTCGAACACACTGCCTCGTTCAGCCACTTTGCCTGCATACATCACGACCACACTTTCGCAGGTTTCGGCGATAACGCCAAGATCGTGTGTGATCAAGATTACAGACATGCCCATCTCCGCTTGCAGCTCTTTGATCAACTCCAGAATCTGTGCCTGGATGGTTACATCAAGCGCTGTGGTCGGTTCGTCGGCTATGAGTAAGGCAGGTTTGCAGGCAAGCGCGATGGCAATTACCACGCGCTGCCTCATGCCGCCGGATAACTGATGAGGATACTCGCTCATTCTAACGTCGGGTGATGGTATTCCCACCCGATCAAGGATTTCCGTGGCGTCCCTGATTGCCTGATCAGCTGAAATATTCCGATGTAATAGCAATCCTTCCGATAGCTGCCGGCCGATGGTGTGGACCGGATTCAGCGCTGTCATGGGTTCCTGAAATACCATGCCGATACTGCCGCCTCGGATCTTGCGCATTTCCTCGGAAGTCAGGCTGGTCAATTCAGACCCCTGGAAGACGATGTTACCGTCTGCAATTCGACCCATGGGTTGCGGCAGGAGACGCATAATGGACAAGGCGGTGACGCTTTTGCCACATCCTGATTCGCCCACTATACCCAGCGTCTCTCCTGCTTTGGCCGAAAAAGAAACATCATCGACGGCGCGGAGTACTCCCTCATCCGTATCGAATTCGGTGACGAGGTTTTTTACGTCAAGTAACGGAGTGGTCATGGATTTGTTTTGAATCTGTCGTATACATTGATCCGGGGTTCAAACGAGTTGCCTTCTTTCATGGCTTTTATTGTTTCTTCACGTACCTCCGGGTCTATCCAGTGAACGAACAGTTGAGTCGCTGAACTCGAGTGCTTGTGGTTAAAGAAGTCAGGGTATCTTATCCAACGCCAATGACCCAGACGATAAAAAGTTTGCTTGAAGCCTGGCACGAAGGAGGCATGTTCGTGATGCAACTCCGTCATCTTGTGTGCCAGTTCGATCATTTCCTGCTTGTCTTCGGATGCCCGGTATCGATCGATCATCTTGTCCATTTCCGGGATAGCAAGCGCCTCCAGATTGTTCGTTTGTGTCTTCAACTGACGATCCGGGTTAATGCTGCCATCGTCCAGGAACGCGTCATCGTAGGCATTGTCGGAGTGGTAGGTTTCCCAGAAGCGCGGATACATTTCGAGCCCCACGTTGAACGCAGCGAAGTGAATATCATGATTTTTTTCCTGCACCTTCTTCCAGCTTGCGGTTCCCTGCGCAACTTCCACCCGGTATTCGAGCCCGGCCTTGGCGGCCTCTTCCTTCAGTATGGTCAATACGTCTTTCAGGCTTTCATAACCGGTTGATAAGGTGAAGGCAAGTTTTTGACCCTGGTCGTTCGTCAAGATCCCGTCCTGGTTTCGTTGTGTAAATCCGGCCCTGGCAAAGTGTTCCTGGGCCTTTTCGATATCGAAAGGTCGCGCATTCAAGTCGGGGTGCGTGAATTCGCCATAGCCGTCAGAGGAGGTTTGCATCCGTTGATAATCGCCCCGAAAGAACTTGTCGATTACAATTTTCCAGTTGGTCGCATGGTGTATACCAACGCGAACGTCACGATTGTCCAGAATGGATCTGGACGTATTAATCCACAATCCGTAGGTGGGACGGGGCCTTTGGTTATAGAAAACTGATTTGTGGATATAACCGTTTTGGACATCTTCGTCATCGTCAGGCAACTTTTCATACCAGTATTCCGAAAGATTAAGGCTGAACTGATCTATGTCACCTCGTTTAAATGCTTCAAAAACCTTCGGTGTATCCCGGATAACGGAAAGGTGGATTCGGTCCATATTGTAACGGTTACTAAAGAACTTTTTGTCTTTGGCCCACCAGTCTTCGAGGCGGGTCAGGGCGATGGAGCGACCCTTTTTGATATCTCTATCCCTGACGACATATGGCCCGGTTGTGGGTACGAATCGCCATTGATACCTGTCGACGAAGTCGTCCCCCAACTCCTTGTAAAAATGTTGGGGGACGGGATTAAGGCCCAATACTCTCGAGTCCATGTCGGGTTTGGCGTCGGGAATGCTGATTGAAAAGGTATGATCGTCGTAGCGGGTTATATTGGTATATTGAGTGCCATACCAATTGTTGTACCAGGGGGCGACGATATATTCGGATTGGAAGAAAAAGAACATGAAGAAAAAGTCGTCGGTGGTTACCGCTTCACCATCGGACCAGCGCGCATCCGGGTCGAGCTTTACGTAGACCGTTTTACGTTTTTTGTCCACGGCCCAGGCGTCAGCGAGGCCAGGGTAATATTCGAAATTATCGGGATGCCGGTGACCGATAGAAACAGATGTATAATCCAGGAGCCACGGTCTGAATGAACCGTTGGAATCCGGGCCCACTGTACGCAGGGTACGTGGAAAATCCTGCAGCCGGCCGTATTCTGTGCCGCCTTTTAACGCCTGGTCAGAACCAATATCCGGCAAGTGAGAACCGTCTTGCCAGGTCAGATCCTCAGGCAGATCAGCCAGAGTTTTGAATGAGAAAAATTCAGGATTATCGGCGTAATACTGTTTCACTTCCTGTGTATTATCGCGTTTGATCTCCGGCTCTACATCATCGCTGGAAGGATTACAAGCTGCCAACAAAAAGGCGATGCCGGCGGATAGTATTAGATACAATGGGTTCTTCATCTTAACCTCAATCTTATTGATAGGTAGTGAATCGTTTAGGGTCGAACGATTCCCGAATGGCCTCGCCTATAAAGGTAACCAGCGTTAACAGGACGACGAGTGTCCCAAAAGCTGCCGTAACGATCCATGGCGCTGTTCGTAGATTTGCCGTTCCTTGTTTGAGCAATTCTCCAAGGCTGGGTGTCGGTGGTGGCAGTCCGAATCCAAGAAAGTCCAATGCGGTGATGGCTGTGATCGCGCCGACGATAGTGAAAGGCATAAAGGTAACCAGTGTTGGCAGTACATTCGGCAGGATATGCCGAAATATAATTCGTGTGTTGGACGCACCGATAATTCGAGCCGAAGCGGTATAATCCCTCGATTTTTCTTTGTAAGTTTCGGTCCGCATGAAATATGTCATGCTGGTCCAGGAAAACAATACGAGGACAGCCAGAAGTATGCCAATTCGTGTAGCCACGCTAAACGCGGATGGTATGACCGAGAAGACGATGATAACCATGTAAAGAAACGGAATGTTGGACCATATTTCTATGAGTCGCTGAAACAATAAGTCGAATGTACCACCGAAATAACCCATGGCACAGCCAACAGCAATGCCGATAACGTACACGGCGGCCATGAATGCAAGGGAGAAGAACAGGGCGATCCGGGTACCGTAAAACAAGCGTGCCAGAATGTCGCGGCTCGTAGTATCGGTGCCCAGATAATGTTTTTGTTCCACCGAGGGCGGCATTGGTTTGAATGTTCCACCGGGCGCATGATTTTCATAAGCACTGTAGGGTATGGGCGGCAGCAATACCCAGTTATCCGATGCCTCCTGTTCAAACTTTTCCTTGAGCTCTCGATAATTGACCTCGTAGGAATAGTCGAGCCCGAAGTCGCGTCCACTGTAAAAGTCGGCGTACGTGGGGAAATACCACTTGCCCTCGTAACTGACCATCAAAGCTCGGTTATTTATAAGAACTTCACCGAACAGGCTGAGCAACATGATTCCGGCCAAAATCAGAAAACTGTAATAACCTCGTTTGATTTCGCGAAAACGACGGAGCTTCTTGACGGTCTGTGGAGTGAATTTAAGCATTATTGAAACCGAATTCGGGGATCGACGAGGGCGACCAGAAAATCGGAAATGATGTTACCAATCAGCAATAGCAGGCTGGCGAGAAAAACGACGCCCATGACGACCGGATAGTCACGATCCAGTATGGCGGTTAACCCCAGCAAACCAAAGCCATCGATGTCGAAAATCGTCTCAATTAGAAATGAGCCGGATACCAATAATGTAATGTTTTGGCCAAAGGTTGTCGCAATGGGGATTAACGAGTTGCGCATCGCGTGCCGCGTCACGGCTCGATTGAATGAAACGCCTTTGGCGATGGCAGTTCTTATGTAGTCGGATGCCAGGTTTTCCATCAAATGGTTTTTCAATAGCAGGGTAACCAGCGCAAAGCTGCCGATGAGATAGCAAATCAACGGCAGCGTAGAATGCCAGGCAAGATCGACTATTTTTTCCCATAGGGACATTTCTTCAAAACGAAGAGAAGTAAATCCACCCATGGGAAACCATTCAACTTCCACTGCAAGAAACAACAATAACAGGGAGCCAAGCGCGTAGCCGGGAATGGCGTAGCCGATAAAAATCAAAATGGAAGTCACGTTATCGATCACTGTGCGATGTTTGATTGCTTTCAGTACGCCCAGGGGTATGCACACGGAATAAGTGATAATCAGAGTCATGATTCCGTAATAGAGTGAAATGGGAAATCGCTGACTGATAACGTCCCATACAGGTTCGCTGTAACGGTAGGAAGAGCCCAGGTCCCCCTGGATAACCTTGGTGACCCAATCGAAATAACTGATCAGGATTGGTTTGTCGAACCCGTAATATTCTTTAAGGGCTTGAAGTTGGTCTTCGGACAAGGCCATATTCTGTCCGGCCTGTTGATCGGCCGTGACCCCGCCGGCATCAAGTTGCTGGGCCTCCATGATGGCTCGTTCCAATGGACCGCCGGGAACCAGGCGAGTGATGATGAAAACAATGATGGTTACGCCAATGAGCGTTGGCGCTATCAATAACAGTCTTCTTATAAAGTAGTCGCGCATTATTCAGGTTCTGACCCATGCCGGATTTATGATCCGTGCAAAAAAATAACTGCCTGGATAAGGCAGTCTATGGCGCAGCAGTTCCCCGGATGTTGCCACAAAGGGAATGTCGGGGGAAGCCCGCATGGAGACCATCCCCCGGCTTCAGTCTTTGCTTCCGGGTGAGAGTAAAACAAGAGGCGGAAAAACCGGTAAAATATAGGCATTGAGGGATTAAGCCCTGATAGAGAGGTAGGGATCATGAACGAAAATGGCGCAGCAGAGCAGCTTGAATTGATTGAACATTCGCTGGACGAGGGCAGCTACCGCAGGGGGCAATGGCAACGGTTTCTTCGCGAGGCGGCCATGCTGGACGCCGCCGCGAGACGCCGCCTTGCCGATGATATAACCCGGGTAAGCCGCAAATTACACAGGCGCAATGGACCTGTTTCTATTCCCTTTATGGCAGCATTCACTCTGGAAGTCGTAATTTTTATGTTGGCTGTGATGTCGATATTCCAGGAACATGTGTTGGCGAAATTTCTCGGTATTGTGTTGCTGGCGTTATGCCTGCAACCCCTGATCAAGATTGTGACTGGGATGTTGCTTGGCGTGCGGTATGACTACGCCTATCTCTGGTATATCGAACCACGATTTAAAATGCAGTTTGGTACCTATTTCCAGTTGCCACCCATGTCGCGCGTGTTGGTACACCTGTCGGGTGGTATCGGTACCCCGCTGGCCATGTTGACGGGGTATTGGGTTTTCCTTGGTGAATTCACACTCGTTGCCTACGGTTGGTTGTTATTATTTTTTGGCGCTGCAGCGCTACAAGTGGGGGCTTTCGTAGCCGAATGGATTGGTATTCACAAAGTGGGGCCGTTCAGGCTATCCAACCTGACCAGCCCGGCCACGGCGGCAATGGAGCTTAAAGCGCATCTTGACAGAGTTGAACGATAACTTTATTCAAGACACGAATAAACGGCATCCGCCAAAATTTTGGACCGCGGCGTAGCTGAAACATCGGATTGCATCTGGTTCATGGCATAGCCGAAGCCGATTCCGGCTTGACGATCCGCGAAGCCTAGAGATCCTCCCGCCCCGGCGTGACCGAAGGCGTCAGGATTCGGCCCATAGGCTTGTTCCGTATTGAGCATGAACCCTCGACCGCGGCGCATAACACGTCCGGTCACCAGATCGATCTGATTATCGACTTCAAGCTGCGTCGCCTCATCGATGGCTTTGTTGCTAACGATTGCTGTGTCATTCAACTGACCGTTCATGGCAAGTGCGCCGTAGATGGTTGCGATACCGCGCGCATTAGCCTGACCGTTGGCGGCCGCGATCTCTGCCTTGCGCCAGGCGTATGAGCTGGCGTGCTTGTATGGTCCGATGGAAGGATTCAACAGTGCAATGGGATAGAATTCAGGCATTTCCATATCCGCTGGCTCTTCCGGCTGGATCCTGGCGTGATTTGGACCAATCATCGTGGCAACCCGATCCATTTCTGAATCAGGCAGACCGATATAAAATTCGGCGTTAAGGGGCGCCGCAACCTTCTCGCGAAAATATTGACCAAGAGTTTTACCGGTGATTCGACGTACCAGTTCGCCGGGAAAGTATCCCCAGGTTACTGCGTGATAGCCGGCGGCTGCTCCTGGTTGCCATAGCGGCTTTTGTGCTGCCAGCAGGTTGACCATTTTGTCCCAGTCGTAAAGATCCTCGACCGTGAGCTCAGTTTCCACACCACAAAGGCCCGCCTGATGGGACAGAAGCTGCGCCACTGTAACGTCCTGTTTACCTTCCGCCCCAAACTCCGGCCAGTAGGTTGCAACTCTCTCGTTGTAGTCGATTTTGCCCTCGTCGAACAGGATCGCAATTGCGAGGGAAGCCGGCCCCTTGGTCGTGGAATATACATTAACCAGCGTATCCTGTGTCCACGGATCGGTCATTTCACGATCACGAAAGCCACCCCAAAGGTCCACCACTTTTCTTCCCTGATGGTATACGCACAGGCTTGCGCCCACTTCGATGTTTTGCCATAAATTAGTAAATGCGGTTTTAACCGGCTCGAATCCCGGCTTAACCTCACCCTGGACCTCAATCTGCATGTTTTGGTAGACCTTGTATCGACACTATAAGATGGCCCGATAGTATCATTGCATACTGGCAATCCGCCATCGTAGAGGTGGGGAAACTTGGAACGGCGTTAATGCATGCCGAGCTCAGCACTTCAGCCACTTGAAGATCGCCAGTTGTTTAGGCAGGAACAAGAGATATTCAGGATGCCATTGCACGCCCAGCACCTGCTTGCCGGTGGAGTCTTCAATAGCCTGAATAATGTCGTCCCGGTCCTTTGCGATGGCCCTTAGCGAATCTCCCAGGTCTTTGATGGCCTGATGGTGAAGACTATTAACCCTTATAGAGTCACGTCCCAATATCGTAAACAATACCGAAGGTCTGTCTATTGAAATGTGTTTGTGTGGAAACAAATGAGCTCTGTTGGATGTGACTGACCGAAGATGGCGAATGTCGCCGTATAATGAGCCGCCACTGACAACATTGATTAGCTGCGCACCTCGGCATATTCCCAAAATAGGTATGTCTCTGTTGATTGCTGTGGTAATGCACTGAATTTCCAATTGATCTCTTTCAGGATCAGTTTCGTCTGAGTGTATTTCGCCTTCGTACAGCGAGGGGTGTATGTCATCGCCGCCGCTAATGATTATAGCGTCCAGCTCACGTGGAATATCCGGGTTCAGAACACTGATGCGATGGGCTTTGCATCCCACCAGGGTAAGAGCGAGGCGTATACACCACCACGATGAAGACCATCGCCTGGCAGTACCGGTCACTCCCACAAGCTTACGAGCCATGGATATAGCTGGTCATCCAGTTTTGAATGTACTGCGCCCAGTTTGAATCAGTAATAAACTGACCTGCTTTCAGGCGCTGGCGATACTCGTTTGTCACTTCATTCAGGGCGGTGGAATCATCGGCGAGCATTTCCAACTGACACCAAATCTTCCAGTCTGTTTGAAGTGACCAGGATGGTTGCTCGATGTGACAGTTAGGCATGCGGTAGTGGAATGCCGGTCTGCTTTTAATCCGCGGATCATCCAGCTCCTTTTGTATCCGTTTCTCATCGATACACGCAAATATGGGTAACATATCGAAGGCGCGATTTCGCGTCGGATTGTGATTCAGGTAATCCGTAATGAGTTCGCCAATTCCAGGGGTCTCGTAGGTGAGCACCTGTCTTATATAAGGTTCCTTATACAAATCCACATAAGGGAAAATTCGTCTCATGGTATTGACTGAATGAGCCTGCACCAGGTAATCCTGTAACACACAATAGGCCTTGAGGTAACGCGTTATCGTCTCAGCCTCCAGGTCAGGAATATCGGTATTGATGTGGACGCCAAATGCATAGAGGAACGAATCATCAGTCCCTTTTGCACCGGCACTTCGCAACGCGTCGATAGTGTCATCAAGTGCACTGATCTCATTGACAGCAATGGGCGGGCATACTAGTTCAAGCGGGACAACTGTGCCGGCAAGTTCGGCGATAACCTTTATGAATTCGTTGTCGCTACCGGTCTCACGCGCCTGATCCTTCAAAAATTGCCAGTCAAGCTCCAAAGTAAAATCACCCAGCGCATTGTTGGTTATGATTGCTTCGATGTGGCTGCGTCTGGATACCTTGTCGCCGAGTTTGTCAGCAACGATTTCAATGCATTGGTCGAAGGTCAGGCCGGAAAATTCAATTTCGAAGCCCACCTGGCGAATGGTGCCGTCGCTCTTGCTCTCCATGGGCAGATGAGCTTGCTTTTGCTGCATAAAATCCAGGCCTGTTAGATACGGTAAATAGTAAACATTGTTTAACCATGGAACGACCAGTGCCAAGGCTCGTATATGATGCCGTACGAATTGTTTTTGGGATAGGACATTTTGAATCCATATTGGTGTGCGTTTTCCTGAAGCCAGGTAAACGCAGGGGTGTCTTCAAACGCCTCCGTGAGGGGTTTGCATCCAGGAGTGCCAATGTCGAGGGCTTGACCCGTGTGATGTTCGCTGTACCCTGGTGCTGCATTCACGGTCAGGATGTCATCTATTGATTGCCCCTGTTCAAGTTTGTTTCGAATCAGCTCACACTGATAGTTCACCGATCGAAAGGCGGAAATGATTTGCAATTCGATATTATTTTCGAATGCCGCGGTCCTCATCAATTGCCAATGATCGCCGGCGTCGGGGGTAAGGTACTGCTCACGGCCGAAAATGTCCTCACCAATACAGACCAGGTCTACCGCCTCTGACTGTAACGGAATTTTACAGGCATCCGCGAAGCTGCGCGGTATACCAAGTTCCGCATGGAATGTCTCAATCATCCGCTGGTAGTCGTTCATAGCGTACCCGAGCCTTACTTTAACGCGATGAGCAACCCTTATAGCCGTATGCTGGAATTTATACAGGTTTCCCGGTCAGGCTACGAACCGCGTAAGGTGATGATCCGTATTACCGAACTGGGAGTCAATTATCGTGAGCCGTTTGAAATAGTGCGCGACTCGAAGTTCCTCGGTCATGCCCATGCCCCCATGGAGCTGGACGGCGTTTTGGGCAATGAATCTGCTCGACTTTCCGATCAGGTATTTCAAGGCGTGTATCGTACGCTGTGCATCGTCAGATCCCTGGGTTTCGAGCATAGTGGCCTTGATGCAAAGGGATTTGCTCAAGGAGTACTCCATGAACATTTCTGTCATGCGATGTTTTAACACCTGGAAGTCGCTCAAAGCATGACCGAATTGTTCGCGCTGCTTTGTATACTCGACGGTATCGGTGTAAAGAACCTCCATGGCACCCACCGCTTCTGCAGACAACGCAAGAATGGCGCGATTGGCAATCGTTTGCAGTAACGGATAACCATTATCGACTTCACCCACGACATCGGCGCTCGATGCCTTGACATTCTCGAACTTGACTTCCGATGCGCGTAGTCCGTCCACGGTAGGGTAGTCCTCGCGACTTATACCTTCGGCTCCAGCGTCCACCAAAAATAATGAAATGCCGTCAGTATCCATATCGTTGCCGCTTGTGCGGGTGGAAACCAGTATCTTGTCCGCCGATTGGGCGTTGAGAACGACTGATTTGGCGCCATTGATCAGGTACGAATCTCCATCTTTTCTCGCCTTGGTGGCGATGTTGTGCAGATCGTGATGGGCCTGTTCTTCCGCGTAAGCAAACGTGGCAATGATACTGCCATCGGCAATTCCCGAGAGGATCTGCGAGCGATGTTCAGTCGTACCTTGTTGGCTTAGCGCTGTTCCCACCATTACCACCGCAGGCAGGTATGGTTCCACCACCAGGCCCTTGCCGAATTCTTCCATCATCACCATCGTATCGATGGGTGTGCCGCCGAGGCCGCCATCTTCTTCGTCAAA
>JBBDSF010000211.1:0-3144 GCA_040905125.1 Pseudomonadales bacterium
TGACGACAGGGCGCGAAGGACATCCTGTGAACAGGAGACGGCCCGTGTTTGCGAAGCGCATCCAGATGGAAACGGGTCGCATAACCCTTATGTCGCGCGAGGCCATAGGCAGGATATAGTCGATCCAGTTCCTCCATTTCCTTATCCCTGGCAACCTTGGCGATTATTGAAGCTGCTTTGATGGCATCCAGCTTATCGTCTCCGCCAATAAGCCAATCCGACTGACAAGTCAATTGTGGCGAACGATTACCATCCACCACCACAAAGTCTATGCGTACATCCAGTTTTTCCACCGCACGCTGCATCGCCAAAAGACTTGCCTCGAGGATATTGATTCGGTCAATCTCGGAGACGTCGGCCCGACCGATCGCCCATGCGACGGCCAGTGTCCTGATCTGTTCATCAAGCTGTTCTCGCCGCTTCGCGGAAAGCAGTTTCGAATCACGCAAGCCCGGAATACAGGTAAACGGATCAAGGACAACCGCCGCGGCAATTACCGCACCGGCCAGGGGCCCACGACCTACCTCATCGACGCCGGCACAATGATCAATTCGGTACATTGTGCTTCCTCACTTGCACGCCTCCATTATGGCCCCCGCAGCCTGAACAGCCGCATCTCGGCGCAAGTTCGCATGAATATCGTCAAACGCCGCAAGCAAACTGCTGTGATCATTGCTCAATAGATCCGTAACCGCATGGGCCAGCGCCTCGGGCGTCGCCTGGTCCTGTATCAGCTCGGGGACCAATTGCTCGCGAGCTAGAATGTTAGGCAAGGCAAACCATTGTGTCTTCACCATCCTGGAAACGATGGCGTAAGTGAAAGGGCCAAGGCGATAAGACATCACCATGGGCCGCCTCAACAACATGGCTTCGAGGGTTGCCGTACCGGAGTTAACCAAAACCACGTTCGACGCCGTCATCGCCGTCAGGGCCTCACCCTCGACAATTCGAATATCCAGGCCGGGACAAAATCGCGTCACAAGCGTTCGAATCTGTTGTTTACGCCTGTCGTTGGCTGCCGGAATAACAAAACTGATCTCCGGAAATCTGGCGGCAATCAACGTCGCCGCACGCAAAAAATCGGGTCCCGAATACTTTACTTCGCTACCCCGGCTTCCGGGTAAGACCGCGACGACTATATCATCGACCGTGTATCCAAGCTTCTGCCTGGCGCTATTCCTGTTGCGCACACCGGTATCCGGATCGATTTCATCAGCCTTTGGATGGCCCACGAACCTGACCGGCACACCATGTCGTTCGTATATTTCCGTCTCGAAGGGGTAGAGGGTCAACATCAAATCGACGCTCTTGACAATACGCCGGATCCTTCCCTGGCGCCATGCCCAGAGTGTTGGCGAGACATAGTGAACCGTTTTGATCCCGCGTTTGTGTAACATGGATGCGAGCAGTAGATTAAAGAAATTAAAGTCCACACCAACGAAACAGTCGACTTGTTCTTCGACCATCCGGTCCCGGGTTTTGAGTAAAATTCTGATCAGGTCAGGGAGTCGTTTAAGGGGATCGATAAAACCGTTGACCGAAAGCCGATCCATATCGATCCATGATTCCAGTCCCGCGGCAACCATCTTCTCACCACCAATACCACAGACTCGAAGGCTCGGATCAAGCCTGGTCAACTCGAGAAGCAGCGGCCCACCGAGATTATCTCCGGATGCTTCACCTGCAACCATGCCGATGGTTAAAGCCATTATTGGCCCCTGTCACTAGACTACCTTTTGTTCAGCACAGGTCAGCAGCGATGAGCACACCATATGCTCGCCGACATACGCTTTACCCGATGCTTTCATCCAATGACTGCGCAAGTTGACAATCTCCACTTCCAGACGGATTTGATCCCCTGGAATGACAGATCGTTTAAATTTTGTTTTGTCGGTACCGGCCAGGTAATAAATATAGCCATCTTTCAGGGTCCGGCCACGGCTTTTGAAAGCCAGGACCCCGGACGCCTGCGCCAGGGCTTCGACAATCAATACACCAGGAAATACCGGCGTAACGGGAAAGTGTCCCAGGAAGAAGGGCTCATTGACGGTTACATTTTTAATAGCAACGATACGTTTATCCGCTTCAAGCTCTATAATTCGGTCAATAAGCAGAAAGGGATATCGGTGTGGAAGATATTCTCTTATCTCTGTTACATCCATTTTTTGTTCTCTATTATCGCTTTTCGAGCTTCCGAACTCGTCTGATTAAGTCGTCCAGTTTTCTAAACCCGACTATACTTCGTTTCCATTCACGACTCGGCATCAAACCTGTCCCGGATGAATAACGGCCTTTCTCCGTAATCGACCGACTCACCAATGTTTTTGCCGTAATTTCGACCTGATCGGTAATTTCAATATTGTCGATAATCCCGACTGCGCCCCCAATGAGACAATAAGAGCCTATGCGTGTGCTACCCGCAATAGCCGTACAACCAGAAATCGCTGTATGCGCCCCTATACGGGTACCATGACCCACTTGCACCTGATTGTCGAGCTTTACACCATTGGCCACTTCTGTGTGGTTCAGCGCACCTCGATCGATCGTTGATCCCGCGCCAATTTCCACATCATCACCAATTCTCACCCCATAGACCTGGGGAATCTTCACGAGGATGCCAGTTTGACCATCAAACTCGAATCCGAAGCCATCGGCACCAATAACTGCACCACTATGAATAATGGCCCGCTTACCAATGGTAACGTCATGATACAGGGTAACGTTGGCAAATAGTCGGCTTCCCTCTCCAACACGCGAATGCTGGCCGATGAACGAACCGGCGCCGATCACCGTATCGGCCTCGATTTGCGCATAATCCTCGACCACGACATTTGCATCGATACTAACCTGGTCACCAATCGTTGCCTTATCGCTTATTACGGCCGAGGGATGTATTCGCCCTGATCCTGCAGGTAACGGGTCAAATACCCTGGCTACCCTCGCCCATATCAACCGCGGTTGGGGGGAAATCAACAGGGGGATGGGACAGTCCGGTGCATCCTCAGCTCGCAGGATAACGGCTGAAGCTTGAGTCTCCTTTAAAGAGGAACGCCAGGCCGAGTTAAATAAGAAAGTGAGCTGGCCCGACCTGGCTCCCAACAGGTCTGCAATGCCGTTGACTTCAACTGAAGAATCGCCTCGCAA
>JBBDSF010000211.1:3244-11663 GCA_040905125.1 Pseudomonadales bacterium
CGCGATTCAATCCGCTTTTGCAGCCTGTTTCTCAGATATTGAAAATCTTCATTTTTAGACTGAATCTGACGCTGGAGCTTTTGTCTTTCACTATCGCTCATCACCTCGCCATCCTTTTGCAAGCGCTCCGCCATGGCGGAAGCATCTGCCTGAAGCTGCTTTATTTCCTGCTCATCTCCGCTGAATTCTTCCTGAATTTGCTGCATCTTCTGCTGCGCTTCTTCAGAGTTCAAGATAGCTCGTTGCACATCAACGACAGCAATCTTGGTTTCCGCGATAGCCGATGACGCACCGAACACCAACAGCAAGGTTGCCAGGACAGCCAATATAGGTTGTTTAATTTGCACAATATTCTCCTCAAGTGCCGGATTTTAAAAATATTTTTTATTGCTTACAGATTCAGGGCGCAGATGTTTACACATCCGCTGCCCTTATTCAATGCTTCCCCGAAAGATGAGCGGCCCTTCTATCGTTCTTTGAACCGGTTAGCGCTAAAAAGTTCGCCCCAGTTCGAATTGGAAGCTCTCATCGTCATCCCCCGGCTTCTCGTTAATCGGTACGCCAATACTGAAGCTGATCGGTGCAAATCCGGTAATCCAGGTTACAGCAATCCCCGCCGTGTAACGTAATTCACCTTCGTCAATGTCAAAACACTGCGTGCTAACCCGCGGACAATTGGTATTGAATACGTTACCGGCGTCAAAGAAGAACGCCGATTTCAACTGACGCTGGTCTTCAACAAACGGTAATGGAAACAAGACTTCAGCCGATCCCGTAATAAGTACGTTGCCGCCGATAGGATCAGGATCACGAACGTTAAATTGATTACGCGGCGACGGCGTTTCCCTGGGGCCAAGGGAGCTCCTTTCAAAGCCTCTGACAGAACCAAACCCACCGGCAAAAAAGTGTTTGTAAAATGGAAAGGTTTCTGTACCGCCAAATGCATCACCATAGCCCAAATCAGCCTTTAAACGAAGCGTCAGGTTCCGGGTTAGCGGGAAGAACATTTGGCCCTCATAAGTTAACCGAAAAAATTCCAGTTCACTGCCTGGAACGGTCAATTCAAATGAAAGGGATTGTGAGCGGCCTCTTGTCGGCAATAACCCCCGGTTCAAAGCAGACATACTGTAGGATGCGGTCAAGTTAACCAAATCAAATTTTGTTCCTTCCTTTGCTAGAAACTGGGAGATCTCCTGGGCCGGAAAGACACCTTCCCTGATTTCCGTATTTTCGTAACCTACACCAAAATTGATTCTTGAAACCTCACTAATGGGATAGCCAAAGTTAACTGACCCACCGAACGAATCCGTAGAAAACCGTGCGATATTTCGTTCATCGAAGTCACTGCTTCGGAAATACACAGAATAACCGCGACTGACACCATCAACGGTGTAATAGGGATCAAAGTATGAGAAATTGTAGGAGGTTTGAAATCGATTATTGTTGGCACCCAGATTAACGCTATTACCCGTACCGAAGACATTCTTTTCCTCGTAATTCAACCCCAGGAGAAGACCGGTATCCTGTGCAAAACCGAGGGTTGCGGATATCGACCCTGAGGGCTGCTCCTCAACCGTGTAGTTCACATCTATCTGATCCTCGACCCCTGGTACCGAGGGTGTTTCAACATTAACTTCCTTGAAAAAACCCAGCCGTTCAAGCCGTACCCTGGATCGTTCAATTTGCGCCGTGGACGCCCAACCACCTTCCATCTGTCGCATTTCACGGCGTAACACCTCATCCTGAGTCACCGTGTTGCCACGAAAGTTGATACGCCGAACATAGGCTCTCTGCCCAGCATCAACAAAGAACTTGACCGTCACCGTCTTATTCTCTTCATCGGGCGCGGGCTCGCCCGTGGCACTGGCGAAGGTATATCCAGCATTGCCCAGAACCCGTTCAATACGTTCTTCTGAAACGGTCAAGCGTTCACGGGAAAATATTTGACCTTTTGCCACCACAAGCAGTGACCTGACATTTTGCTCAGGGACATCATGCAATTCCCCGGCAATTTCCACACCATCGACAGTGTATTGTTCGCCCTCGGTCACATTAATCGTTATGAAAACATCTTCCTTATCCGGTGAAATCGAAACCTGTGTCGAATCGATAGAAAAGCTGAGATAGCCCCGGTCCAGATACCATGATTCAAGGGTGTCCAGGTCGCTGGTCAGCTTCTCTCTGGCATACTGATCATCCTTCGTATAGAAGGATAGTAAAGACGGTAGCTTTAGCTCCAGCATATCCAGCAAGGTTTCATCGTCATAAACCTCATTACCGACAATATTGATGTGTCGTATGCCGGATACACTACCTTCAGTCACATCGATATTGATTGCCACTCGATTTCGGGGCAGCTCTACCACTTCAGTTTTTATATTGGCCCCATATCGACCCTGGGACACATACTGACGTTCAAGGTCAGAGCGAATATGTTCCAAAGTAACTTTCTTGAATATCTGGCCCTCGGCGAGCCCGGACTTATTAAGGCCTTCAAGTAAGGCTTCTGTCTTAATTGCCTTGTTGCCCTCAATGGCAATCGAATCTATCGCAGGTCGTTCCTCGACCATAATGACCAGGACCTCATCGTCCCGGCCTATTTTTACATCGTTGAACATACCTGTTTCAAACAATGAACGAATGATTTCACGGGTATCCCTTTGATCAACATCGTCACCGACATTAACCGGAATAGCGGCAAACACACTCCCTGCAGGCACTCGCTGTAAACCTTCCACACGAATGTCTGCTACGGTGAAACCGTATGTCGGCATGGACAAAATTAAAACCAGGAAAACTACAAAGTATCTCAAAACAACCACTATAATCTCGTTAGATCATTATAAAATGCCAACAACATAATGCTGACGATGATGAAAAGTCCCAATTGAAACCCCCACGCCTGCACGCGCTCCGGTACAGGTCTGCCTGAAATCAACTCAACGAGATAATAAAGCAAATGACCCCCATCAAGAACAGGTATAGGTAACAAATTGAGTACCCCCAGGCTAATACTCAACAACGCAATAAATCCGATAAAGCTCTCCAGCCCGGATTGCGCCGTTGCATTGGCCACTTGCGCAATGGTAACAGGCCCACTCAGATTTTTTGTCGAGATCGTGCCCATAAGCATCTTTTTAATCGCGTTCAACGTAAACGCGGTAACCGACCAGGTTTTTTCCATAGCCGGAATCCAGGCAGAATACAGCGGATAGCTAACGGTTCGCTGCATTTCCTCGGGAAACTCCGCGGGCTCACGGGCAGCACCAATATAACCAATGGTACGCCCATCACGCTCCTCCGCTTTGGGGACAATAACAAGGTCAACAACCCCGTAATCTCTGCGCACCTCCAATTCCAACGACGTGTCAGGGTTTTGTTGAATTATTTCAACCCAATGCTGCCAATCTCTCACATCGGTACCGTTTACTTTAAGGATCTCGTCACCTTGCTGCAAACCAGCGGTCTCTGCCGCACCGCCTTCCAGCACAGTACCTACAACTGCGGGAATTTCCGGATACTTCAGTGACAGACCCAGGTCTTGAGGTGGACGAGGTTCATCGACATCTGCCAGCCAATTGTTAATACTGATCATGTAGTCGTTGGCGGCACTATCATACCCTGAGTTCGATGCCGTTATCCTTATCTGACCGGTATCACCGATACGTTGAAACAAGACCATATTGACGTCGGACCAGGTGCGGACCGACTCTCCATCGATTGCGACAATCTCCTGGCCGGCTTGAAGGCCTGCCCGCCCGGCTTTGGACTGCTCGTCAATATCTCCCAGCAACGGGACAATGCCGGTTACACCGGCAACAAACAGGATCCAATAAGCGGCAATGGCCAGAATAAAATTGGCAAGCGGACCCGCCACGACAATGGCAATCCGTTGCAATACAGGCTTTCGGTTGAACGCCAGATGCAATTGATCGTCCGGGACAAACCCCTCGCGCTCATCCAGCATTTTGACGTATCCCCCGAGCGGTATCGCAGCAATGGCAAATTCGGTACCCTGGGCTGGTTCGTTAGCGCGGGTGCCAATAGTTTGGTCAGCCGGAGGCGAGGTATTCACCGGCGGCTTGCCATAAAAAGACCAGAGGGGCTTACCGAATCCCACGCTGAAGCGAAGTACGCGCACGCCACAGAGCCTGGCAACCCAATAATGTCCAAATTCATGGAAGGTCACCAGAATCGACAGCGTGACGATCAGCGCCAGCACGCTTTGCAGGAATTCCGTCATATCTTCTCGGATACCGTCAAAATTAATAAGTTCATTTCAACCACACAGCCCCCTTACCGATGCCGGCACGACCGGCCATTATGTCCAACCATAGAGCAGAATCAGCAGCGCAAAGACGGGGCTGGCAGACGACAGGCTGTCAATACGGTCCAGAATTCCGCCGTGCCCCGGCAATAAGTTACTCGTATCCTTAATACCGCGCTCCCGCTTGAGCATGCTCACGACAAGATCCCCCAACACTGAAACCATGACCACAAACAAACATCCCGCCACGAATGCGATCCCGCCCGGCGATGCCAGATCAGGCTTGCCCATCCATACCGACATGGCCACAGTTATAATCAATCCACAAGCCAGCCCGCCATAAAATCCAGCCCAGGATTTCCCCGGGCTGACCCGGGGCGCCAGTTTGCTGACACCGAATGCACGTCCGGCAAAATAGGCACCAATGTCCGTACCCCAGACCAGAAAAAAGAGTAATATTATCAAATAGCTACTATCAGAACCGGATTTTAGCACTAACAGGCCAACCCACGTTGGCACCAGCACGAAAATTCCAAGAAGGGCACGAATCCATCCCCGGGACCACGTCTCGGCAGTATCTGGATATCGAATCACAAGGACAAATGACGCCATCCACCACAGACTACCGGCCACCAACACTGGCAAGGGTGATAAACACGAAACGGCGGTGAGTAACCCAACAATGGCAGCGGCGTAAACATATCTTGCATACCCCTGATAACCGGCGAGATTTGCCCACTCCCACGCTGCCAACGCGGTCACCGCACCTACAAACAGGGAAAATTCAAAGGGGGGCAGAAAGAAAACACACGCGATCGCGATCGGGGCGAGAATCAGGGCCGTAATAATTCGCTGCTTGAGCATGGCGCCGCCGATCGAAGTCGGACTAAATTTCCATCAAGTCGTGTTCTTTTTTCTCAAGCGCTGCATCCACTTCCTTGATCTTTTCATCGGTCAGCTTTTGAATATCTTCTTCCCCCTTATGCTCGTCATCTTCGGTAATCTCTTTCTCTTTGAGCAATTCCTTGATGTGAGCATTCGCATCCCGACGAATGTTTCTGATCGCAACTCGCGTATTCTCCGCTTCATTTCTCGCCATGCGGGATAGCTCTTTTCGATTTTCTTCCGTCAACGCCGGCATGGGCAGTCGAATATTATTGTCGCTGGTTGCAGGATTCAAACCGAGATCCGCCTTCATGATGGCCTTTTCCACCTCAGGTACCATCTTCTTCTCCCAGGGAGAAACCAGAAGGGTTCTGGCATCTTCGACCACAATGTTCGCAACCTGATTAAGCGGAGTTTCAACCCCATAATATTGCACCGTGATATCATCCAGAATACTGGGATGGGCACGACCGGTCCTGATCTTGGCAAAGGCGCCCTCCAGAGAGGAGATGCTTTTGTCCATACGCTCTCTGGCGTCCTTGATAATTTCCTCAATCATTTTTTTCCCCTTTATTTCAATAGCCGCATGGCGTTGTCCCACGCCATTGCAGACAAATTTTGGAGATCAACCTTCGATGAGCGTACCTTCATTTTCACCAACAACCGCGTTTCGAAGCGCACCACTTTGTTCCATGGCAAAGACCCTGATGGGCATGCTGTGGTCCCGCGCCAGGCAAATGGCGGTCAAATCCATGACACCGAGTTGCTGCTCCAGAACCTGATCATAGGTCAAGCTGCTGTAACGAGTAGCGCCAGCATCCTTGACGGGATCGGATGAATAAACACCATCAACCTTGGTGGCTTTCAGTACAATATCCGCATCAATTTCAATAGCGCGTAAGCATGCCGCTGAATCAGTCGTAAAGAACGGATTCCCCGTACCGGCTGCAAAAATCACCACATCACCGTCCGCCAGATGCCGAATTGCCAACCGGCGATCATAGTGTTCGACGACGCCACTCATGGGGATCGCCGACATCACGACCGTGGAAATATTAGCGCGTTCAAGTGCGTCCCGTATGGCGAGTGCATTCATCACCGTAGCAAGCATTCCCATGTGATCGCCGGTGACCCTGTCGAGACCGGCCGCATGCAGAGCACTGCCACGGAACAGGTTGCCACCACCGATCACCAGGGCTATCTCGACACCGATCCCGACAAGCTGGCCCACCTCCAACGCAGTTCGATCCAGCACTTTCGGATCGATACCTACACCTTCGACACCCAGCGCCTCACCGCTCAATTTGAGCAGCACGCGCTTGAACCTGGGGGTATATTTGGTTGTGGGCATGGGTGACTAGCCTAGTTGCTTTGCAACCTCCGCCGCGAAGTCTTCCTCGACCTTCTCGATGCCTTCGCCCGCTTCATAGCGAATAAACTGCTTGATACGTGCACCATGCTCTTTCAGCAATTGGCCGACGGTTTTGTCAGCATCTTTAACGAACGCCTGCTCAACGAGGCTGATCTCGGCCAAAAATTTGCGGATTCTGCCTTCGACCATTTTCTCTATGATTTCCGGCGGCTTGCCACTTTCTTCGGCTTGCGCTTTGTAGATATCGCGCTCCTTGCCCACCAGATCTTCAGGGGCATCGTCAGGGTTCACGACAGATGGATTCGCGGCCGCGATATGCATGGCAATGTCACGCCCAAGTTCCTCATTACCGCCTTCAAAAGCCACCAGCACGGCGATTTTGCCGTTGGTATGTACGTAGTTGGCCATGCGACCACCATCGGCATAGACAACCTGCGCCCTTCTCACGGAGATATTCTCACCAATCTTCTGTACCAGTTCTTCACGCTGTTTTTCGAGTCCCGAATCCAGCAGCGTTTCCAGTTCCGATTCTCGTTCCTCGAACACTCGATCCGCGACCGCCTTGACGAAACCGACAAAATTATCGTCACGGGCGGCAAAATCAGTTTCACAATTCACCTCCACAACAATCCCGTAACTGCCATCGTCGGCTACACGAACACTAACCAGACCATCGCTGGCTGTTCGTCCGGCCTTCTTCGCTGCTTTCATGCCACTTGACTTGCGAAGCGCCTCGATTGCCTTTTCCGCGTCGCCATCCGCTTCTACCAGAGCTTTCTTGCAGTCCATCATACCCAATCCGGTACGTTCTCTAAGCTCCTTTACCATTGCTGCCGTAATTGCTGGCATTCTATTTCTCCTCCTGCTTGTCACTCGCGGGATCGTCTTCGGTTACATTGTCTTGCGGGACATCTTCTACAGGTGCGCTCTCTACAGGTGCATCGGCAACAGTCCCATCAGGTGACGCTGTCTCCTCCACCGATTCCGTCTCTTTCACGGGTTCCGGGGCGTCCTGCGGAACCTCATCCACCTCTACAAACTCATCGACGCTGACGTCACCCTGCAATTCAGCCTTGCCTTCGATGGCAGCATCCGCAATCGCTTCCACAAACAGCCGAATCGATCTGATAGCGTCATCATTGCCCGGGATCACGTAGTCCACGCCTTCCGGATCGCTATTGGTATCCACAATGCCGACGACGGGAATCCCCAGCTTGTTGGCCTCGGTGACAGCGATGCGTTCATGGTCTACATCGACGACGAACAGGACATCAGGCAAACCGCCCATGTCCTTGATGCCGCCCAGAGACCTGTTGAGTTTCTCAAGGTCCCGTTCCCGGGCCAGGGCTTCTTTCTTGGTCAATTTGTCCAGGGTTCCATCAGTTTGCTGAGCTTCCAGTTCCCGCAAACGACGGATGGACTGACGAATGGTCTTGTAATTGGTCAACATGCCACCCAGCCATCGCTTGTCGACATAGGGCATGCCACAGCGCTCGGCATGTTCCCGAATGACCTTGCCGGCATTCCGCTTGGTACCGACGAACAGCACCTTGTTTCGTTTCGAGACGACAGTACGGACGTATTCCCTGGCTTCATCGAGCGAGGAAACCGTCTTTTCAAGATTAATGATATGAATGTTGTTGCGGGGCCCGAAAATGTAACTGCCCATCTTCGGATTCCAGTATTTGGTCTGATGACCAAAGTGTGCACCTGCTTCCAGCAGATCACGCATGGATACGCTAGCCATATTGACTCCAGTTGTTTGGGTTAAGCCTCCACACACCCCATAAGCCAACCTCGAAAGGCACCCGGATTACGTGACGGTGTATGTGTGAATTAAGATTGATAAATTTAATCTGCCAGCACTCTGGCAGGCGCGCGTTATACCATATTCG
>JBBDSF010000211.1:11763-16186 GCA_040905125.1 Pseudomonadales bacterium
AGGCAGTCAAGCCCGGAGGCTTCCTGGGCGATATTGGCCACGCTGTGCAGTCTCACGCAGAAAAGAACCGGTTTTCAGTCGTGCGAGAATACTGTGGCCACGGTATCGGAACAGTCTTTCACGATGAGCCCCAGGTCCTGCACTATGGCAAGCGTGGCACCGGTATTGAACTGCAACCGGGCATGACATTTACGATCGAGCCGATGATCAACGCGGGTAAGCCCGCCGTAAAGCTCTTGCCCGACAATTGGACAGTCGTAACCAAGGATCACAAATTGACCGCCCAATGGGAACACACCATTGCCGTTACCGAGACGGGTTATGAAATTCTTACCCACAGACCCGACGACACAATCGAACGATGCGGGTAACAGGGGTTAACTCATGCGTAGCGCCACGACATTGCAGGTGACCAGTGAGTTGGTAACAAAACTCGCCCACAGCAAGCACAGCATTCCTGTCTTCAAAGAAACAATTACTGAATTCCAGCAAGCGCTCGAGGACAGATTTTACGCCAATGAAGATGTCGAAACGCTCATGCGTGATCGGGCACGATTTATCGACGAAATCCTGAAGCTTGCATGGCAACAATTCACGTGGAATGAAAACCGGGGCCGCTGGTGGAAAACCCGCGTCTCGTTGCTGGCAGTCGGTGGTTACGGGCGAGGGGAACTCCACCCGCATTCGGACATTGACCTGTTGATTCTCCTGGAGCGCAACAGCTACGAGCTCCATAAAAGTAATATTCAGAGTTTTCTCACTTTGCTATGGGATATCGGCCTCGAAGTCGGTCACAGCGTGCGGTCTATCAAGGAATGTAAAATACAGGCGATAAACGACGTTACCGTTGTAACCGCCTTGATGGAATCCCGAACCATCTGCGGTGACAACGAGCTGCATCAAAAAATGCTCAAAAGAGTCGGTCCCGACAAGATATGGTCGCCGAGAAAGTTCTTCGAGGCCAAAAGAAGCGAACAACGTGAACGTCATGTCAAATTCGATCACACGGAATACAACCTTGAGCCGAACATCAAAGGGACACCCGGCGGTCTTCGCGACGTGCAAACGGTCATGTGGATCGCGAAAAGAAAGTTCGATGCGATGAGCTTCGATGACCTGGTTGCTTACGACTTTTTGACCCAGGAAGAAAGCAACATACTGATAAAGGGACGTCATTTTCTTTGGAAAATCCGCTACGGCCTTCACCTGCTCTCCGGGCGGGACGACGATCGATTGTTTTTCGAACATCAACAAAAACTGGCGGAGTTATTCGGTTACGAAGACAACGAGCAGCTGGCCGTCGAGCTGTTCATGCAAGATTATTACAGAACCGTTCTCGAGTTACACGCGGTTAACGAATTGCTCTTGCAGCACTTCAACGAAGCTATCGTTAACGCTGGCGCAACGGCGAAAATTACGCCGGTTAACGATCGGTTTCAAATTAACAACGATTATCTTGAAGTGGTCTCCGCGAGCGTGTTGCGAGAGTATCCGACGGCGATCATGGAAATGTTCGTGATCGTTGGCGGAGACGAAAATATAGAAGGTATCAGAGCATCTACAATTCGTCTGGTTAAACAAAACCTTGACCTTATCGACGATGATTTTCGTCACGACCCCCGCGTGACGAGCCTGTTCCTTGAGTTGCTGCGAAGTTCAAGCAGACTGTTTTCCCAGTTACGACGAATGGCCCGCTACGGGGTCCTGGGCGCATACCTGCCCGAGTTCGGACGAATAATCGGCCAAATGCAATTCGACCTGTTCCACATTTATACAGTGGATGCTCACACCCTGCAGGTCATCCGTAACATGCGCCGCTTTCGTTACAAAAATGAAGCACAACAGTTCCCGATTGCGGCACACATTCATCCAAGGCTTCCCAAAGTTGAACTGCTTTATATCGCCGGCCTGTATCATGACATCGCCAAGGGTCAGGGCGGCGATCATTCAGAACTGGGCGGTGACGCCGTAATAGAATTCTGCAAGCGTCATCACCTGGGTACCTGGGACACGAATCTGCTTTGCTGGCTGGTGCGCAACCACCTCGTTATGTCAGGCACAGCGCAGCGCCGAGACATCTCAGACCCGGAAGTCATCCATGACTTTGCCGTGTTTGTACAAGATCAGGTCAGGCTTGACTATCTGTATGCATTAACCGTGGCTGATATCACTGCAACCAATCCAAAATTATGGAATAGCTGGCGTGCCTCCTTGATGCGGCAACTCTATCTTGAAACCAAGAAAGTTCTGCGTCATGGCGTCGAAAATTATGTTGACAGATCCGAGTATATTGAAGAGACGCAAAACGGCGCCATCGAACGATTAATGGAACACGGGCTTACTCGTAAAGAAATTTTAGGTATCTGGAACAACGTCGATGAAGATTACTTTCTGCGGGAATCCGTTTCCGCCATCGTGTGGCACACACAGGCCATACACGAACACAATCCGGAAGATGGCCCACTGATTCTTATGCGCGATTACATCAGTCGTGGCGGTGAAGAGGGCGCCACCGAAATCTTTATCCATACAACCAAGATGGAAACGCTATTTGTTGCAACTGTTACGGCTCTCGATCAATTGGCACTGGATATCGTCGATGCAAGGATTGCGAGTTCAGACAACGATCTGGTATTCGACACGTTTGTTGTCCTCGAGTCCGACGGCCAGCCCGTCGGTGAACGCCCATCACGCCAATCGCAGATTGAAACAACGTTGAGAAAATACCTTGAGAAAGCAGCTCCATTCGAACCGCCAAAACGCAGACGCACGCCGCGAACACTGAAACAATTCAAAATAAAAACGGAAGTTACCATCAGCAACGATGTGCCCAATCACAAGACCATACTTGAAGTGGTGACGGCCGACCGCCCTGGACTGCTGGCAATGATTGCCAACATATTTGTAGAGCTGGACATTGTCTTGCAGTCCGCGAAAATCACCACGCTGGGGGAACGGGTTGAGGACGTATTCTACATCGCGGATCGTAACCTGGAGCCCATAAAGGATCCCGATTTATGTGAAAAACTGGAGCGGCGGATTTGTGACGAGCTGGATTTCTACGTAGAACAGGTCGCGGTATGAACCCTCATCTCGAGCAACTTCAGCCGTATCCTTTCGAGCGCCTTAACACACTTCTCGCCGATATTACGCCCCCGGAAAACCTTTCGTCGATCGCGCTCTCCCTGGGAGAACCCAGGCATGCCGCACCAGACTTCATCATCGATAAGTATATAGACCGTGAATCAATAACAACGGCATTCGGCACCTATCCGCCAACTGCCGGATTGCCGGAACTGCGTGGGGCAATCGTCGACTTCGTCAACCGTCGCTTCAAACTCGGCGATATCCGGCTGGACCCCAACAGACAGGTTCTACCGGTCAACGGCACACGAGAGGCATTGTTCGCGTTTGCTCAAACGATCGTAGGCAACAAGCAAGAATCCACAACCATTATGCCAAACCCTTTTTACCAGATTTACGAAGGTGCGGCATTGCTGGCCGGCAGCGATCCTGTCTATGTTCCCTGTGTCGAGGCAACCAATTTTGCGCCCGATTTCAGCAAGGTCAGTGAAAAGCAATGGCAAGCCTGCGAACTCGTTTATATCTGCACGCCTGGCAACCCCACAGGAAATGTCATGACTATTCCCCGTATGCAGGAATTAATCGCCCTTTCCGACAAATATGATTTTGTTATTGCTTCCGACGAATGCTACTCCGAGATCTATGCTGACGAGCATTATCCGCCGCCCGGACTGCTTGAAGCGGCAGCCGACATGGGTCGCCATGATTTTAAGAATTGCATGGTTTTCAACAGCTTATCCAAGCGCTCCAACCTCCCGGGTCTGCGTTCCGGTTTCGTCTGTGGCAATGCCGAACTGATTGGCAAATTCCTTCTGTATCGCACCTATCATGGATCTGCCATGTCTGTTCATAATCAATGGGCCAGCATTGCGGCATGGCAGGATGAACAGCATGTCATCGCGAACCGCGAACTTTATCGCCAAAAATATGATGCGGTAATGAATATACTTGAGCCTGTCTGGCCAATGCGGCGCCCGGAGGCCAGCTTTTATCTGTGGCCAGAAACACCGATCGACGACCAACGCTTCGCAAGGGCACTGTTCGCCGACCAGAACATAAAGGTGCTCCCGGGGAGTTATTTATCCAGAGACGCAAACGGCTTCAATCCCGGGGCTAACCACGTCCGCATGGCGCTGGTGGCATCGCTTGACGCGTGTATGGAAGCGGCGGAGCGCCTGAAGACGTTCATGCAGAACAAGGGTTATGAGTAGCGAGTTGCGAGTTGCGAGATATCGATGGCACGTTCACGGTCCGTCATCCCGGAATCCCGCGGCAGCGGGATATCCGGCCGTCATCCCGGACTTGATCCGGGATCCAGCGTCTCGAGCTCGCCCTTACC
>JBBDSF010000212.1:0-2648 GCA_040905125.1 Pseudomonadales bacterium
TGCATATTCTGGCCCATCATGAACACCTATTCTGGAACATCGTGAACACCCGTTCTGGTTTATCGTGAACACGGATTCTGGTTATATCTGAACACTTTTCCTGGATTTCCAGAATCGGTGTTCATCATCCAGAATCTCCGTTTACGAAGGGCAAATTACCCGTCTAACGTATTGATTTAACTGAAAGCTGGTACGCTCTTTGCTTTTTTGTAATGAGGAGGAGGTGCCGGTGACAACGAAGAGGTTATCAATGCGTAAAATCAAGGAAGTACTCCGCTTGTCTGTTGAGACAGGATTAAGCCAACGCGGTATTGCCCAGGCCCTGAACCTGGGCCTCGGCACGGTCTCCACGTATCTGAAACGTGCTCGTCAGGCCGGGATCAACTGGCCTTTACCGGCGAAGATGGATGAGCGTACCCTGGGACGCTTGCTGTTTCCCTCTCAACCCGTCAACGGGCAGCGGCGCTTTGTCGAACCTGACTTTCCTGGCGTGTACCAGGAACTCAAGCGACCAGGCGTCACCCAGCTACTGCTGTGGCAAGAGTACCGGCAACAGTATCCGGACGAGGGTTATAGCTACGCGCAGTTTTGTCATCGCTACCGGGTATGGCTGGGTCGCCAACAACGCAGCATGCGGCAGAACCACCGTGCCGGCGAAAAGCTGTTTGTCGACTACTGTGGACCGACCCTGCCGGTGGTCAATCCTGATACGGGCGAAATGCGCGAGGCACAGGTGTTCGTTGCCGTGCTGGGGGCCTCCAACTACACGTTCGCCTGCGCCAGCTGGAGTCAAAAACAGCCGGACTGGCTCAGTGCCCACGTGCAGGCCTTTGAGTTCTTCGGCGGGGTCCCCGAGCTGGTGGTGCCGGATAATTTAAAAAGCGCGGTGCGTAAAACCCACCGCTATGAACCAGACATTAATCCCAGTTACCAACAACTGGCGGCACACTATCAAACCGCCATTGTGCCCGCCCGGCCCTATAAACCCCGGGACAAAGCCAAGGCCGAAGTCGCGGTGCAAATCGTCGAACGCTGGATCATGGCACGCCTGCGTCACCAGACCTTCTTTACCCTGGCGTCACTCAACCAGGCCATCCGCTTGCTGTTGGACGAGCTGAATCGACGGCCTTTCAAGAAACTGCCCGGCACGCGTCGCAGCCAGTTCGAGCAACTGGATAAACCGGCCCTGCGGCCCCTGCCGGGTAGTCGATACCAGTATGCCGAGATCAAACAGGCCCGTGTGCATATTGATTATCACATCGAGGTCGACAAGCACTATTACTCGGTACCGCATCATCTGGTAAAACAGGTGGTGGAGGTACAGGCAAGTCGTGCCACGATCGCGATCTACTGTCATGGTCAACGTGTCGCCAGCCATCCGCGCAGTGATCGTTGCGGTTCCCACAGCACCTGTCCGGAGCATATGCCGCGCAGCCATCGTGCCATGACGGAATGGTCGCCTGAGCGCTTCCTGAGTTGGGCAGGGGATATCGGGGAGGAAACCCGCAAAGTCGTCAGCCACCTGCTGCAGGAAAAACGGCATACGGAGCAGAGTTACCGTCGCATTCTGGCACTGCTCAGTAACGCTAAAAAGTACGGTCGTGAACGACTCAACAAGGCCTGTGCCCGCGCACTGTTCATCCAGTCACCCACCCGTAGCAGCGTGGAATCCATCCTCAAACAGGGACTGGATCAGGTCGCACTTGAAACACCCCCCAAGCCGGCACAGGAAGAACTGTGTCTGGATCTGCACGAGAATGTGCGTGGTGAAGAATATTACCATTAACCTGAAATCAGGAGGAAAGACGATGTTCAACAATCAAACCCTGCCCACACTACGCCGCCTCAAGCTCACCGGCATGGCCGATGGACTGGAACAGCAACTGGCACAACCGGCGACCCATGAAGAACTCGGTTTCGAAGAGCGCCTGGCATTACTGGTCGATCGGGAAACCAGCTATCGCAATAACAATAAAATCACGCGCCTGCTCAAAGCCGCCAGACTCAAGTTGCAAGCCTTCCCGGAAGATATCGATTATCGCCATCCCCGCGGACTCAACAAAAGCCAGTTTGCCGATCTGCTGAGCAGTCACTGGATACACCAACACCACAATGTCCTGCTCACCGGCCCCACCGGCTGTGGGAAAACCTATCTCGGCTGTGTGCTGGCGACGCAAGCCTGTCGGCATGGCTTGTCGGTGCGCTACTTCCGCACCTCGCGCTTACTGGAAGCGCTGAGTATTGCCCATGGTGATGGCCGCTTTGCCAAGCTGATCCAACAACTGGCGAAAACGGATTTACTGGTACTCGATGACTGGGGATTGGAAAAAATGACCCTCGGTCAACGTAACGACTTACTGGAAATTATGGAGGACCGTCACGGCTTGCGCGCCACCCTGGTCACCAGCCAACTGCCGATTGAGCAATGGCACAAAGCCATCGGTGACGCGACCCTGGCCGACGCCATTCTCGACCGTCTACTACACAACAGTCACAAGATAAAACTGAAAGGAGAATCAATGCGCAAGGCCATGAGTAAAATCAATGAACGTGAACACGCAATCTGCTAATATCAACCCCTATACGTTAGTCGGTTCAGGCGTTCACCATGAACCAGAATCGGTGTTCACGTTCGCCAGAATACGCAG
>JBBDSF010000213.1:0-2638 GCA_040905125.1 Pseudomonadales bacterium
TAATGTCGATGGTTATACATGATGTCCTGAACGGTCTGTCTGTCGAATTTCTTACCCGCGTCGATGATTTCCTGGATAAAATTGATACCAGCGCGGGTGCGCAGGGATCTGGCCGTACCTTCATCGCCGATAATCGGCGCATAACCCTCGAGGGGTTGATCGGGATTCGACAGCCAGTAGGAATCATTGGAATTGGTTACGTACGAGTCGGTGGTCAGCCTGGGTAATTCTTCCGGAGGAAGAACGCCCGGGGCCGCCGCGGAATCGTCCGATTTCCACTGACAGTCCTGTCGCGAGCCGTCCAGAACGATGACTCGTCGGCCCCGTACCTGCTCCGGCCCGGTCTTGCATCGTTCGAGCAGCTCCTGGTCGACATAGGGGATGGCCGACATATCGCCGTAGAATGCGTTGCCATGCCTGTCGGCGGCGACCGTGTTAACGAAAGAAACGCCCTGATGGCGTGCCAGGGATTCCTCGATATCGGTCACTGATGTGGCCTGGCCCAGATGGAAGTACTGGGGCGCTCCCCGGTTGTTCTCGAAATTGATGTCGCGCATGACGTACGCCTTGTCACGGGTCCAGGGTGTGTCTTCAGACTCGAATACAGGCCCGAAATCGCTCATGTAGACGGTCTTTTCCAGCGTCTCGATTTTGTCGTCTGCACCCATGACTTCCACGGTGACTGTGCGCTGTTCCAGCTCGCGCTGCTCATCGTCGAAATGGTAGGCCAACGGGTTACCATCGACCAGCGAAAGCTCGAACAATGTAAATCTGAGCGCAGTAGACACGGTGTGGCTCCAGGCCACATGGCGATTGAAACCGATGGCCACAAAGGTCCCGGTGGTATAGAGACCGACGCCCATAATGTCGAGCTCGCCGGGTAAGGTGAAGTGGGCCATATGAAAACGGGATGGCCCTTTCCACGGATAATGCGGATTGCCCAGCAATAGGCCCTTGCCATTGCGGGTCAGGGACTTGCCGATGGCGTAGGCGTTGCTGCCGGTTTTGCCGGTATCCGGCGTCAATTGCGGCAGGGGTTCAAGAGCGGCCGTTGTCGCGTTGCCATCTTTATGGTCATCAGGGGGCGTGGCATTTGCGATCTCGTCGACGATACGGCCCCAGCCATAGCGGATACCGACGCCAACGGTAATTTTCGCGACATCGTCGCGGTTAATGGGCCTGACCCAGTCCTTACCCTTGCAGGCGGTGGGCAATTCGCCCCGATGGTCTTGCAGATACCGGTTATAGCCGGCTATGTAGCCGTCGGTCATGGCCTGCATATCGCTGTTCATGTTGTTCTCGAAGCGCTCTATGGCAGCTTCCGAGAGCAGCGCCCGATGAAAAACATCACGGTTCAGGTTTTTCCGATCCTCGCCGGGGCCGAAGTAACGCGCTCGATCGCCGTTCACGGTGACGACTTCCTCGGCGAGCACGCAGATGGCGTCCCTGGCCAGGCTGTATCCGGCGCCGAATCCAAGACTTCCCCAATCATCTGCCTTGATATGGGGTATACCATAAGAAGTCCATCTTATAGTGGTTTCGTAGCCGTTTCCGGTGCCTTCAGTGGTGGTTTCGGGACTCCCGGGGGCGGGGTCCTCCTGGCTGCAACTCGCCAGAATCAAAGTAAGGACAACTATTAGGGTATTTTTCATGATGGTTTCCTTGCTTGTGGATCTCCTGGCTGGCGCTGTCCTGCCAGAATATTGTGCCGAATCGAAAGGTTGAGAAAATCACTTTTTCCAGGTCCAGTCAAACTGGACAGAAGGAAGGAGATCGCCTATTCTAGGTTCGCCGCTTTGATCCTTCAGGACAGAGACGACCTAACATCTTAACCATTGATCTGACACAGTTTTAAAAGCTAGCAGCTAGATAAAGAGTACAGGCAACGCATATAGTCAACCTATGCAGGACTTGATCCAGGTGACGGGACAGGTACCGATATTTCGATGTCAACGCCCCTTCCTACATCCCGTTTGTAAGAGATCAGGTCCTCCACCGGAGGCATCGTGATGAATGTTCATACCTTTAAGAACCTAAAGCAGGAAGGTCGCAAAATTTCCATGGTGACCTGCTATGACCACTGGTCGGCGAAGATTCTTGGCGACACTGAGGTTGATAGTCTGCTGGTGGGTGATTCCCTGGCTGTCGTGATGCACGGCTACGATTCCACCGTACATGCAACGGTAGACATGATGGCCATGCATGTCAGGGCTGTTGCAAAGGGTGCACCGGGCAAGTTTATTATCGCGGACATGCCTTTTCTGTCCTGTAGCCGGGGCATCGATAAAGGTCTTGATGCCGTGCAGGCGCTGATAACAGCTGGTGCCAATGCCGTGAAGATCGAGGGTGATACGCATCAGCTCGAACTGATCGAGCGGATCGTTCAAGCCGGCGTACCTGTGATGGGGCATATTGGTCTCACACCTCAATCGATCCATGGACTTGGCGGTAATCGGGTGCAGGGCAAGAGCGAGGACGACGCCGGTCGCCTGGTTCACGGGGCCAAGGCTCTGGAATCTGCAGGTTGCTTCGCCATTGTCATTGAATGTGTTCCACGAAAGGTTGGAAGTTGCATAACGCATGCAGTCCAGGTTCCCACCATTGGCATCGGTGCGGGACCTGATACGGATGGGCAGGT
>JBBDSF010000214.1:0-3833 GCA_040905125.1 Pseudomonadales bacterium
ACAAAAATCAGCGCTGTGTAGAACTCTACTTGACGAGCATGACGTGGCAGTTTGCCAATACAGCAACAGGAACTATCCTTCGATTACCACTCGTGAAGCCGTACCGGCATATAAGTGTAACCTTTAACGAAACTCGACGGGGTACGTGAGGGTTCTCCTACGACCTCGACCATTCGAAACCGTTTCATGATCTCTTCCCAAACGATGCGCAGTTGCATCTCGGCGAGCCGATTACCCATGCATCGGTGGATACCGAAACCAAAGGACAGGTGGTGTCTTGGTCTCGCCCGGTCAATAATGAAGTCGTTGGGTCGCTCTATAACCTCTTCGTCACGGTTACCGGATACGTACCACATAAGGACCTTGTCGCCGGCCTTGATTTGCTTGCCACCGAGTTCCGTATCTTCGACAGCGGTACGGCGCATATAGGCAAGGGGTGTTTGCCATCGGATAATCTCGGGCACCATGCTGGCAATCAGGTCCGTATTGTCGCGAAGTTTCTGATACTGGTCCGGATTCTGGTTGAGCGCGAGTACGCCGCCACTGATCGAGTTTCGGGTCGTATCGTTGCCGCCCACAATCAGCAGGATTAAATTGCCCAGATATTCCATGGGTTCCATATTGCGGGTTTCTTCGCCATGGGCCAGCATGGATATCAGGTCGTTGCCGGGTTCCGCATTAACTCGTTGATTCCAGAGTTCCGTGAAGTAATTCAGGCATTCGTACAACTCTTCCCGGCGTTGCTCGTGAGAATCGACAATGCCGCCTCCCGGCTGAGCGGTTGCTACATCCGACCAGCGCGTCAGTTTGCGTCGATCCTCGAAGGGAAAATCGAAAAGAGTTGCCAGCATCTGCGTCGTCAATTCGATGGAAACCTTGTCTACCCAGTCAAACGTTTCATTGCGCGGCACCGAGTCCAGAATGTTGGCCGCTCTTTCCCGGATGGTGCTTTCGAGTTTGGCAAGATTGGTCGGTGCCACCACCGGGCTTACGGTGGCCCGCTGAACATCGTGCTTGGGCGGATCCATGGCAATGAACATACGCGTCTGGAAATTGTCTTGCGGCGCATTCGCAGGCGGGCCGACAGTAATACCGCCTTCTGACGAGAATATGTCATGGTGGGTATCCACGTACATGATGTCCTTGAATCTGGTGACTGACCACAAGCGCCCGAAATCCGGTGAATCGTTAAAATGAACGGGATCCTCCTTGCGCAGGCGTTCAAAATAAGGCCAGTGAGCGTCGTTTTGGAACAGCCTGAACTGAACGACGTTGATGTCCCCAAGTGGCAGAGTCCAGGGATCCGGGATTTCAGATGTGTCTTGAGAAGGTGTATCCTGGGAAATAGCTTCGCTCATGGTCAGGTCCTGAAAGCGTTTTCAATGTGAATAGTTGCTTGCCTTGCACTTCATCGTCAATTGGTGCTGGTATTCTAATTCCCTTCAGTAGGCCGGTAAACAGTGTTCATTTCACAGGATTTGTGAGAAAAGATCATTAATCGCTCGAGTCGTACCCGTTAGGCCCGTGCCACCATATTAAGGATTTCGCCAATCGTCTGGCCTGTTGGCGCTTTTCAATGGCTGTGCTTAAATACTTGCGCCAAATGATCCTGCAATGACTGGAGGTATCGATGTCCGATTTTGACCTGATAATACGCGGCGGACGCCTGATTGACGGAACAGGGGCTCCCGAACGTGTCGCCGATGTCGCAATTTTGAATGGCAAGATTGTGGAGACAGGTCAGGTCAGCGGCTCCGCTACGGAAGAGATTAACGCAGACGGGGCCCTGGTGACGCCAGGTTTCGTCGATATTCACACGCATTACGATGGCCAGGCGACCTGGTCGGAGCGCCTGTCTCCTTCAAGCCATCATGGCGTTACAACCGTCGTCATGGGAAATTGCGGGGTCGGTTTTGCGCCGGTCCGAAGTGGCGATCATGACCTGCTGGTGAAGTTGATGGAAGGCGTCGAGGACATTCCGGGTGCGGCATTACACGAAGGGTTGTCGTGGCAGTGGGAATCCTTCCCCGATTACTTGAATTATCTGGATGCCCGCCGTTTCGATATGGACATAGCGGCGCAGGTGCCGCACGCGGCATTAAGAGTGTATGTAATGGGTGATCGAGGCGCCAATCGCGAACCGGCCAGTGCCGAAGACATCGCCGCCATGAGCGATTTGACCCGCGATGCTATCAAGGCCGGCGCCCTTGGTTTTACCAGCTCCCGAACACTGAATCACCGTAGCAGTACCGGCGACCCCACGCCTTCATTAACCGCAGAAGTTGAAGAACTGGTCGGCATAGGCCGCGGTTTGAAAGAAGCCGGGCGCGGGGTGCTTGAAATGATTTCCGATTTCAAGGATCTCGATGAGGAATTCAAGATCCTGATGGAAATGACAAGGCAAAGCGGCTCGCCGATGACCATCTCGTTGGCTCAGGGCCTCAGTCCCAACGGTTGGAAAAAGTTGCTGAATAAAATCGATGAGGCCAATTCGAATGGATTGAAAGTCAAAGGGCAGGTGGCGCCGCGCGGTATAGGTATTCTGTTAGGGCTTGGTACCACTTTGAATCCTTTTATGATGCATCCGAGTTACCGGGAAATTGCCAAACGCACGCAGGAAGAGAAATTGGCAATACTTCGGGATTCGGGGTTCAGAGAAAAACTGCTTGCAGAGGTGCCCGAGAAAAGGCCGGAGAAGACTCTGCTGGCCAAATTGTTTGGTGATTTCAATAAAATATGGGTTCTGGGTGACCCGCCGGATTACGAACCGGCGCCGGAGGACAGTCTGCAGGCGCGCGCAGAGCGTGAAGGCACAAGCCCCGAGGCGCTTGCCCTTGATGCCATGCTCATGGATGAGGGCCGGCAGTTGCTCTATACGCCCTTCGCCAATTATGCGGATTTCAACCTTGATTGTTGCCGGGAGATGATTCTGGCTGACAATACGGTAATGGGGCTCGGAGACGGAGGCGCACACGTTGGCACCATTTGCGATGCCAGTTTCATCACTTATCTGTTGACTCACTGGGGACGCGATCGTACACGCGGCGAACGCATCGATCTGCCGACCTTGATCAAGGCGCAAACAAACGATACAGCCGAGACCGTGGGATTACTTGACCGTGGTATCGTTGCGCCGGGAAAAAAGGCGGATATCAATATCATCGATTTCGACAGGTTGCGTATCCACGCGCCGCGTATTGTCAACGACTTGCCTGCCGGTGGCGCCAGGCTTGAGCAGACCACGGAAGGATACATTGCCACCATCGTCAACGGTGAAGTTACCTACCGGAACGGGGAAGCCACCGGGGCATTGCCTGGCCGCCTGGTCAGAGGCCAGCAACCGGCTTGATCATGACACTGCGTCTGCCTGTTATTTCAGGGTTCGGCGCGGTGATTCCTTGTCGGTTGTATCGTGAAGCAATCTGCGCTTGTCGCCTATCCTTTGTGTGATACCCGTACGGTCAAAGTGTTCCAGCAGTTCAATGCCGAGGTTTCTGCCGATGCCGGTGGCGTCCCGGTAATCGGCGGCGGAGAAGGTGCCATCGGGCGCGTTTCGCGCGACGTCGAAAAGCACATCTTTTAAGGTGTTAAACCCTTCCGGCAGGAAAAACCGGTTTTTCACCGGACGTACCACATAGCCAACCTGAACGCATCGGGTGAGCAACTTTTCCACGACGGCAGGCGCCAAATTCACCTGTTTGGCCAGATCGTGGACGACGGGTGGTTTGGTCGGAGATTGCGCCAGTATCGGCTGGATCTTCTCCCACATTCTCGCTTCCAGCTCCGATAATCGGGCGCTGTGCCCGGGAAGTTGAAGAATGTTGCCGCTTCTG
>JBBDSF010000214.1:3933-38134 GCA_040905125.1 Pseudomonadales bacterium
TTAAAGGCATCGAACAGTGTCGGCAGATATAGCCCTTCAGGATGAACGTCCAGCAAGCCATTGATGGCGCGCGGAATATCCTCTTTAGCGAGCGCCTGAAGGTGCGCCAAACGCGCAGGCTTTGCCCGGCCGCGCTTCGGTGAGAAGGGGTCGATCACTCTGCCGCCACCCAAAGTTCGAGCTGCGCTCTGGTCTCGCAAGATAATACGGTCATTGCGACACACGTTGATGGGGCAGGAGAGTACAATCTGTACGAGTCCCGTCTCTCCCGGTTCGATGCGTTTTGCGTTCAGGGTGGCCACCCGCCCAGTGACGTGACGGGCCGCTGCATGCATGTGTACGGGTGTCCAGTGGCGCAACGGGCTCGTTTCAGAGGCTAATAATTTTATTTCGGCATCCAGGCGGTCCGTGGATCGGTGATCCTCATTGCCAACCAGCCAGTCGCCACGGTGAATCCTTTCCCGCGAGAGTGTCTGGCCACTTATATTAAGCGCACAACGGTCACCGGCACGGGCTGCATCCGCTGGCTGATTCTGCGTGTGAATGCCACGAACGCGGACGGGGGTATTGGGGCGCGATGGATCCTGCTGCGTCAGATATAGCGTCTCGCCGGTACCGATTTGTCCGGCAAAGACCGAACCTGTCACCACAAGTCCTGTGCCCTTGACGCTAAAGCATCGATCGATGGCCAGCCTGAAATGACCTGCGGGCTCGGCTTGTTCAAGGGAACTCGCGGCGGATTCGAGTGCCTTGGTCAGCTCGTCTATGCCTTGTCCCGTGACGGCCGACACGGGATGGATGTCAGCATTGGCAAGACTGGTACCGGTAAGCAGATGATTGATATCTGCTTTGACTTGCTGGAGGCGGTCATTATCGACCCGGTCAATTTTGGTCAATGCCACCATACCGCGGCCTACCTGCAATAAATCCAGTACCGCCAGATGCTCCCGGGTTTGCGGCATAGGGCCATCGTCGGCGGCGACCACCAGCAGTGCGTAATCCACCGCACCAACGCCGGCCAACATGTTATTGATGAATTTAATGTGACCCGGCACATCGATGAAACCAAGCCGGCAGCCCGGAGCCAGATCTGTGTATGCAAAGCCGAGATCGATGGTGAGCCCACGCTGTTTTTCATCGTCCAGACGATCCGTATCAATGCCCGTGATTGCGTTTACCAGCAATGTTTTGCCGTGATCTACATGACCGGCTGTTGCGATAATCATTTACCGACCAATGGAATCAAGTTCAGTTTTGAGTTGTTCAAGTTGTCTTGTAATCGCAGATGGGTCATCGAGGGTGCGCAGATCGAATAACAGGGCGCCATCATGAATCCTGCCGATAACTGGCTTCTCGAGTCTGCGGAAGGCATCGGCTATTTTCCGAAGCCTCGTATCGGTACCGCCGCCCGATCGGGGTTCGATTCGGATAGCTGCGCTGGCTAAAAGATCCCTCGGCAGCGATCCGCTGCCGATCTGGCTCATGGTATCCTCAATGCTGACGCTGGCAATTCCTTGCAGGGTTTCCGAGAGCCCCGGTAATAGCTGCAGGGCACTGTGTTCGATCTCCTCGCGCGTTCGAGTCAGAAACCTGAGAGTCGGCAGACGTTCCGGTAGAGAGTCAGGGTCCCGATACAGGCAAAGCACGGCCCTTAGCGCTGCCATTGTTATTTTATCTATGCGCAGCGCACGTTTGACGGGGTTGGTATTAATGGCGTCGACGTATCTTTTCCGACCGACGATAATACCGGCTTGGGGACCTCCGAGCAATTTGTCGCCACTGAAGGTGACAAGGTCGGCCCCGGCTTCGATCATGCGCGCAACCGTCGGCTCTTGTGGAAGGCCGTATTGGGTCAGGTCTATCAGTGTACCGCTGCCCAGATCCGTCACCAGAGGCAGACCGTTTTCGTGGGCAAGGTTTGCCACTTCGGCCTCGCCGATGGATTGTGTAAACCCTTCAATCGAATAGTTGCTGGCATGAACCTTCATCAACAGCGCTGTGTTGTCGTTAATGGCGTTTGCGTAGTCTTTGAGGTGTGTTCTATTGGTGGTGCCAATCTCAATAAGTTTACAACCAGATCGATACATGATGTCCGGAATACGAAATGAACCGCCTATCTCCACCAGCTCCCCGCGTGATACAGGCACTTCGCGGCCCAGTGCCAATGTGTTGAGAGCCAGGAACACGGCAGCGGCATTATTGTTCACTACAGTTGCCGCTTCGGCACCCGTCAAGGAAGTTAACAGGGATTCTACATGAGTGTCCCGGTCCCCGCGTTCACCTGAAGACAGCTCGTATTCCAGATTACTGGTACCGGCAACAGTCGTCATGGCGACGATTGCTTCGGCAGGGAGGTTGGCGCGGCCGAGGTTGGTATGCAATACAGTGCCCGTCAAGTTAATGACGGGCTTCAGGCTTGGCTGCGCACGGTCAACAAGCTCGTTATTGACTCTGTTTATGATTTCCGTCTCGCCAGGAAGCCCGGCGCCGTCAGTCGCGTGATTTCGTCGCAATCGATCGAGAACAGCTCGAATCGCGTCGGTTGTCATCATTCGTCCATGTTCACGTATCATTGCCTGACAGCGATGGTTGGATAAGAGACTGTCAACCGAGGGCAGTTTCGCCAGCCTGGATTCGTTGGACATTTAGTTTTGGTTCGGCCTCGAGCCGACCACCTGATCTGTTTTTTCATTTTGCCGGCAATCCCAGCTACCATCCGGAAGGCCGTAGCAATACCAGGTAGTATCGCTGGGGGTTTTGTCCAACAACTCGGTGGAATTTTCGTCGGCACCAATGTCGGGATTGTCTTTTTTGAACCAAGAACATCCGGTGAGCAAACCGAAAAACAAAACAATAATGGATATTCTGGCCAATTGGATCGTCATTAAAACTGCTCCCGTTGTGGAAAAATGCCGAAGATACCGCCGGTATGCAGGAAGACGATATCTTCCGTATCTTGAAAGCGCCCATGCCCGATTTCTTCAAGCATGGCGTTAAAAGCTTTGCCCGTATACACAGGGTCGAGGATTACGCCTTCTGTTCGGGCTAACCATTTGATTGTATCGAATACTTGAGGTTCCGCTCGTGCATAGCCCGGTCCAACAAAACCATCGATAACCGTAATGGGTAAGGCGCCGGTATCCATGTCAAAATCCTGTCCATAGCGATTTTCCCAACGGGCCATGTCTGCGCGAATTTTGTCGACGAACCAGGCTTCATCGTCACAGACGTTAAATGCCACCATGTTGGTAGCGAGATCGTGGATTTTTTTGCCCAGGATCAGGCCGCCCAGTGTACCACCGGACCCCGCCGCCGACACGATATAACCGGGTGAAATCCCATGTTGCTCAAAATCCTGTTTGAGTTCCCGGGCGGCTTCTATATAGCCCCACAGGCCGGTCTCATCACTGGCACCAATGGGCATGCTGTAGGGAATGTCCCCGGCGTTCCGGTAGTCCTGTTCAAGTTGTGCGTAGACGTCATCGAGTTCTTCATAGCTTTTATTCCCCACCCAGGAAATTTTCGCGCCCACGAGATAGTCCAGTAAGTGATTGCCGTCCGGTGGTGATTTTTGCTTGCCTCGAAGGATCAGATGACACTTCAGTCCGAGCGTTGCGGCGACAACAGCGGTCGTTCGGCAATGGTTGGATTGAATGCCGCCGCAGGTAATAAGGACTGAAGCGTCCTCCTCAAGGGCGCGACCGACACAAAACTCAAGCTTGCGTAATTTGTTGCCGCTGGCCGTGGTATCCGTCAGGTCGTCGCGTTTAAGCCAGATACGAGGTCCCTTGATGTGAGAGGACACACGGTCCAGTGGTACGAGTGGTGTTGGCAACCTTGCCAGTTCAATACGTGGAATTGTCATAAAGCTTCTTTCGATTTTCTAACGATGACATAACGGCCGTTAAATGCCATAGCCTGCTTCCCGTTTGCCATGATGATGGAGGGAAGGTCCAGGCTTCCTTTGCCCTTTGTCGTCAGTCTGGTTACCACCTCGGGCCAGTGTTTCGGAAGCGCACATTCACATGTAAAGTCATCAAATACCGGCACGGCATAGTTGACATCCCCGCCGGCTATCACCGTGTTGCAATGTAGCTCAAGTTCAGCCAATTTTAATTGCAAGAGGCCCCAGCCGGCCAGTGCCGCCAGGGAAAACAAACTGCCACCAAAAGCCGATTGCTGATGGTTGATATTGTTGGCAAGAGGTGCTTGCAGTACGAGTTTTTGCCCGTCCCATGAGACAACCTTGACACCCATGTGCGCAGAGATCGGTATCAAGTTGTGATACGTTTTCTCTAACGATTCAGGTGTGTCGATAAGATCGTCAACGTCGATGTTCAAATCAGTGTGTGCTCACGGGATAAAACGAGAGATGAGTAAAACATACAGAGGTGAATAAGCCAATATGGTATCAGCCCGGATTAGGCGGGCGCCCGTTCCTGAGGTATTATGGTGTCTCTGTAAAATCCCGGGAGTCGTCTATGTCACGCGTTCGTATGCTATGTGTAGCGCTCATATTCCTGACTGGATGTGGTGGGCCTGAGCTCGTCACGATACAGGGCCCGACCATGGGGACCACTTATACGGTCAAGGTGTTTGCTGCCGAAGTGGACGAAGGCGCGCTCCGGGAGGATATCAAAGCGGAATTGCGCCGTCTGAATGATTTGATGTCGACCTATATCGAGGACTCGGAGCTTTCAAGGCTGAATCAGGCGCCGGTGGGCGACTGGTTCGAGGTCTCTGACGAGACGCGAGAAGTGCTGGCGCTCAGTCGCGAAGTTTATGAGCTAAGTGATGGACGGTTCGATGTTACGATTGGCCACCTGGTCAACCTGTGGGGCTTCGGTCCCGACGCGGCCGACCGCCAGATACCCTCCGAGGAAGCTATTGAGCAGGCGCGCGAGCGGACGGGCTTCAAGTTGCTGACCCTTCGGGATAACCGGGTTCGTAAAGAGGCGGACGTTTACGTCGATCTGTCGGCAATTGCCAAGGGGTTTGCGGCCGACCAGGTTGCCCGGCTTGTGGAGAGCAGTGGTGGCCATAATTATCTGGTGGAGATTGGTGGTGAACTACGGGCCCGGGGAGTTAACGATCGCCAGCGACCATGGCGGATCGCAATCGAAGTGCCGAAGGGCATCGAACGTTCGGTCTATCGAACCATCGAGCTCAGGAATCTGGGCATGGCCACCTCGGGAGATTATCGCAACTACTACGAAATCGATGGCCAGCGGTATTCTCATACGATCAACCCGGCGACCGGCCGACCGATTGCCCACAATCTGGTCTCGGTTACGGTGCTTGCGTCCACTGCTGCCCTGGCAGACGGGCTATCGACGGCAATCAATGTCATGGGTCCCGAGGAGGGTCTGGCTCTCGCCGAGGCGAAAAATTATGCGGTTCAGGTTATAATAAAGACCGATGATGGGTTCGAGGAACGGACATCCACGGCATTGGATGCCTACGTTGCTGGACCCGACTGAACGATTTCACAAGCTGGCTGCCTCAATGACTATATGATCGAGTTTTTCCTGACATTTATCATCCTGTTAATGATCGTTTCAGTTATGGCGATTGGTGTTATGCGCGGCCGTAAACCCATCAGCGGGTCCTGTGGTGGGTTGAATAACGCGGGTCTCAGCGGTGGCTGCGAAATTTGTGGTGGTGATGCCGACAAGTGTGAAACCGGGCAGGACCGACGCAAGGCCGGCGGCTCATTTTACGACGCCAGTTGATCGCCTGACGCGCGGATTTCACGCCGATGCATTCCCCGGGAGCTTGCCAGCCTGTTCGTTCCAGATATTCAGACGCCGTTGATAGAACTCGTGGCAAGCGGCCATATCATCCAGAAAGCGGGGCAACTCCTCCATCAACATGGCCTGGGGTCCATCCACCAGGGCCAGGCTCGGGTTGGGATGAAAGTCCACAAGGACCATGTTTGCGCCGGTCACCATTCCTTGCGCTGCTGCATGCACCACATCGAATACGCCATCGGATGAGCGTTCCCGATTGCCGACAGAATGCGAGGGATCGACGCACACCGGCATTCGTGTGAGTCGTTTGACCACCGGCACGTGGGCAAAATCGACCATATTTCGATGGGGATCACCGGCAGAAGTCTGCATACCGCGCAGGCAGAAGATGACATTGGATGTACCTTCCCGGGCGAGATACTCGGCGGCATTCAGGGATTCATTCAAGGTTACACCATAGCCACGCTTGAATAACACTGGAAATTGTTGCTGGCGTCCGACCACCTTGAGCAACTCGAAGTTTTGTGTATTACGTGTACCTATTTGCAGCATGACCCCGGTGGGTTGGCCCGTCGCCTCGAGGGCATCGATGATTTCCTGTATATGTTTTTCGTGGGTGATTTCCATGGCGATGACCTTGATGCCGTATTTGCCCGCGAGTTCGAATACCCATGGCAGGCATTCCTTGCCGTATCCCTGGAAAGAGTAGGGGTTGGTGCGCGGCTTGTAGGCACCCATTCGCGTACACACCTGGCCATTCGCGTGCAGTGCCTTCATCATTATTTCGACATGCTCTGGTGTGTCGACCGCACAGAGGCCGGCAAATACATGAAAGTTATCCTGTCGAAACGGCACGCCGTTGTATGTGAATCCACTGGCCCTGTGTTCGTCCTTATGTCGGCCCAGAATTCGGTACTCCTGAGAGATACGCACGACGCGATCCACTGCGTCGAGACTCTCAATCTCTTCCTGGTCGAGCGTGTGGGTATCGCCGATCAGATAGATTTCAGTCAGCTTTTGCTCGGACCCCTGAACAATATGGTGTTGTAATCGAATGTTGGACAATTGTTCCAAATAAGAGATCGTTTTATTGTACGCCTCACCATTTTCGTCGATATCGGGTTTGAGTATAACAATCATGTTGACTTTTATTCCTGTGATTCAGGTTAACGGGCTGTTTTGGCGAAGTCGTTGCCTTCGTTCTTCGGCCTGCTGCCTGACAATATGTCTGCAGATCAGACGTTCGCATGTTTCATCGAGATGCATGAATTGTACACCGACACGGTAGGCTTCACCGTCTTCGGTGAGACGACAGTGCCGGACCTGTCCATAGCAGCTTAGCCCAAAATAAGACGGTGTGAACAGAAGCTTCAGGGCCAGATTCGTACCCGGTGTGAGGAATCGACTGCTGGCGAAGCCCAGGCCGCCTTCACTGATATCGCTGTCCGTACCGCCTGGATCGTTATCTACCAGTTCATCTGCGATCAGGCTTCGGCAGAGCAGGGTCATGCGTTTATTGACATTGTGCAGGAAGTTCCCCAGCTGACGATTATTCTCGCTGACCTCCCGGAGAATATCCATTGCGTCCAGTTCCAGCTCATAAATTTCCCGTGATGCCGAAAAAGTCTGGCTGAACACAAAATTCTCCTCTGCGAGGACGGATTTCATGTGCCCGGAAGTCACAGTCTCATAGGAGACGTATATGGCATCCTTTACTCTATAGTGGTCTCGATTATCCATATTCCCGTCTGGCCAGCGCTATTGTGGTATTTTAACGCAAGAGATGCTGTCACCTACAGGGGTAGCCGGAACGTTATCTCATAGCCTTTGCGATGTCGTTTAGCGTCAATCGATGGCAAAATCACGACCCAATAGACTCCCGTTCAAATTTGACTGGCTACGTATGATGAAAACCTGGCCCATTATTGTGGCTCTCCGATATTCCCGCGCTGGCGCAAGGGATCACCTGGTTTCGTTTATCTCGTTTATCTCGATAAGCGGTCTGGTGTTGGGGGTGGCAGTACTTATTCTGGTTCTGTCGGTGATGAATGGGTTCGAGGAGGAATTACGGGAGCGCGTGCTGGGCGTCCTGCCACACGGAGTTGTGTATGCGGAGTCCGGCTATGAAGATTGGGAATCGGCGGCAAGAGAGTTCGATGGTCATGAACAGGTGATTGGTACCGCACCGCTGGTGGAGGGGAATGGTCTGTTGGTCGGCGACGGCACGATTGCAGGCATGACGTTCAATGGCATCATGCCAGAGAGGGAACATCAGGTATCGATCATCGGGGAATTTTTCGTCAGCGGCAACATGGACGATCTTGAACCCGGGAGTTTCAAAATTGCAATTGGCAAGCCGTTGGCTGACGAACTGGGTGTAGGGCCGGGTGACAAGGTAACGTTAGTGCTGCCTGATGTGCAGCTGACACTGGCCGGCCCGTTGCCACGAATGAAACGCTTCGAGGTTGCCGGGATCTTTCATGTGGGTGCAGATGAGGACCGGACAACTGTATTAATGCACCTGGAGGACGCCATGAAATTGAGGCGCCTGAATGCCGTTGAAGGCATCCGGATAGAGGTCAGGGACCTGTTTGAAGCACCGAAGGTTCTTCAGGAACTCGGGTGGGCGATGGGCAGGAGCGACCTATATGCAATCAGCTGGATGCAGCGCCACGGCAATTTGTACGATGCCATAGAGATGCAGAAGTCGACCATGTTCCTTTTATTGCTTTTGCTGGTTACTGTTGCCGCCTTCAATGTTATTGCCAATCTGATTTTAACGGTTAAAGACAAGAAAGCGGATATTGCAATTCTGAGAACCCTGGGGGCGTCACCGCGCTCGATCATGGCGCTGTTTGTCGTTCATGGTGGTCTGGTCGGGATCACCGGTGTGTTCATGGGTCTGTTTCTCGGGGTTGCGTCCGCGTTCTATGCGGGTGATATTTACCAGTTTGTCGAAGGCGCGCTGGGGCTTGGTTTGATGGATGAATATTTTATTCATTATCTGCCGACGCGAGTGTTGGCAAACGATGTGATAACAGTCGGATTGATTTCGCTGGCAATATGCCTGGTGGTCACGCTTTATCCGGCATACAAGGCATCCAGAGAATTACCGATTGAGGCATTGCAGTATGACGGATGAAGCTGTTATCGAAGCATCGGATGTACACAAATCCTATATACAAGGTGACAAACACCTGCATGTCCTTCGGGGTGTAACCCTGGCCGTAGCGCCTGCAGAAAGAGTTGCCATCGTTGGGTTGTCAGGGAGCGGGAAAAGTACGCTACTGCACCTGCTGGGCGGTCTGGATTCGCCCGATCATGGCAGCGTGCGGGTGAATGGTCGCGATATTTACACCATGAATGAGCGAGACCTTGGTTTGTTTCGAAATCGAACTCTCGGCTTTGTGTACCAGTTCCATCACTTGCTTGCCGAGTTTTCGGCCCTCGAGAATGTTGCCATGCCACTGTTGATTGGTGGTGCCAAACGCGCGGAAGCCCATATAAAGGCCGAGGAAATGCTTGAGTCCGTCGGTCTCGCGGAGAGACTGACCCATCGACCGGGCCAGTTGTCCGGCGGCGAACGCCAGCGGGTCGCGATCGCCAGGGCACTTGTAACAGGTCCTGATTGTGTATTGGCCGATGAGCCAACGGGTAATCTGGATGAGCAGACGTCAGGCGAGGTCAATGACTTGATGATCGCGCTAAGCGAATCGCTGCGGATCAGTTTTGTTGTTGTGACTCACAACCTGAGCCTGGCAGCGGAGATGGACAGAACGCTCCATTTACACCAGGGACAGCTCGACGATGGATAGTTCTGTTTCCTGGTTTATCGGTCTTCGTTATTCCGGGACCCGGTCGAACAGCCTGTTTTTGTCTTTCATTTCCTTAATTTCATTAATAGGCGTCACGCTCGGCGTGGTTGCACTGACCATTGTCGTCTCCGTCATGAACGGATTCGATAGTGAGCTAAAGAGGCGGATTCTTGGCTCAGTGCCACATATAGTGATCGACGGTATAACAGAACTCGATGAGCGGGTTGCCAATGATGAACGGGTTCGAGCTGTCGCCCCTTTTGTGCGTCGTCAGGGCATGTTGGTTAATGGTGTCTCGGATCAGCTTGTCGGTGTCTACGGAATTGTGCCGGAAAAAGAGAGCAGAATCTCTGAAATTCCGGCTCACGTTAACGAGCCATTGCCTGCGCTTTTAGCCTCTGGTAGTAATCGGATGGTAATAGGGAAAGGTCTGGCACGTCGGACAGGCCTTGATGTAGGTGACCTGGCCACCCTGGTGATACCGGAGCCGTCTCCTGGCGGGAAGTCAGTGACGCCGAAAATAGGACAAGTAGAAGTCAGCGGCTTTTTTGAGTTGGGCTCAGAGCTGGATTATCGGCTTATCTTACTCCACATCGATGATCTCAAGGCCATCATCGGTAGCGCGAAAAGTAGTTACCGGTTGAGTTTGCATGATGTTTTTGCCGCGACCGGCGTGGTGCGTTGGCTCGCAGACGGGTTGGCGCCCGGGGCCAAAGTCAGTGACTGGACCCGGGAGTATGGAAATTTTTTCGAAACTGTACGCATGGAAAAGGTGATGATGTTCATATTGCTTGCATTGGTCATCGCCATTGCCGCATTCAATATCATTTCATCCCTTAGCATGATGGTGAAGGAAAAACAGGCGGATATTGCGGTACTTCGAACCCTGGGGATGTCGTCCAGTCGAGTGATGATGATCTTTGTTATTCAGGGAGGCTTGATCGGCGTTTTGGGAACTGTGCTCGGTATTCTTGTTGGCCTGCCCCTGGCCATATACATTCCCGAGATCGTTAACTTTTTCGAGCAGGCGCTGGGTGGTCGTATGCTTGCCGGTACCTACTTCGATCGTGTGCCGTCGGATGTGAGGGCCCCGGATATGGCGGTGGTGCTGCTTGTTTCCCTGACCATCACGATGTTGGCAACCCTGTATCCGGCCTGGCGCGCCGCCAGATTAAGGCCGGCCGAAGTTCTGCACGCCGACGTTTAATCCCAATGTCGTCACTTGTTAATCAGGTATTGTGCATTCGGGCGCGGTGCCGCAGCCTTCGCAAAGACCAGCTACGAGCGACCCGCCAACGCCAATAAAATCTTATGATCAGAAATGCCGTGCCGCCGAGCGCGATGCCGCATAGCAGGCTGCCTAACAACAGAGGTTGCCAGATGAGGATAAGTTGTGTCGACAACCATTCCCAGGACAACGTGGTTTCATTGACATAGTTGGGTTCACCGAGCACTCGCGTCCCGATACGGTAGGCGAAGTACATCATGGGCGGCATGGTGATGGGATTGCTGATCCAGACAAACACCAGCGCAAGAGGAATATTACACCTGATCCAGATACAAAGAAGGGTGCATGGCAGCATCTGAAAAGGTATCGGCAGGAAGCAACAGAAGAGGCCGACAAACGCTGCATAGGACACGGACTTCATGTTGAAGTGCCACAGGTTCGGTTCGAAGATGATATCGCCAAGGAATTTAAGCGATTTGATCTCTTTAACGTGTTCTCTGGTTGGTAAATATCTCTTCATGGTCTGGACGGTTAGCGCTTCCGTTACCGAGCTCGCGTGGCGCTCGTTATTGTACGATATCTCTTGTGGTTGTCCGAATTAACGCCACGGTTAAGGCCTTCATCGCCTACATAAATTTCCTCCAGTGCCACTTGCCCGGGTAATCGTCTTCAGGCTGCATTGAATCCCCTGACAAAAGTGATGCTGTGTTGTGAATAGCGCAATCCTGTGCTTTGTGATTGTCTCAGTGCTTATTGGACAGTTGTCTGTAGTCCCTTATGATCCATTATTACTGGCAGGGGTTCCCCTGGCCAGCATTGGATTAGTGCTTAAAAATACACGGGAGGTTTCCGCCGGCTTCCTGGCTGTCGCTCTGGCCGCGGCCAATGCGGCGACTATTCGGGACGGCACGATACCCCACGCTCTGGAAGGTAAGGATCTTATCGTTGAAGGTGTGGTGTCGAGCTTGCCTCAACCACGCGAGCGTTTGACCCGGTTTCAATTCGATGTTCTTCGATTCCCGGGGTGTGCAAATTGCGCGGGCATCAAGCGAATCAGTTTGTCCTGGTATGGAGACAACGATATTCGGCCGGGACAGCGCTGGCGCTTGACAGTCAGGCTCAACAGGCCGCGAGGTTCGGTTAATCCGGGGCTGTTCGACTATGAGGGTTGGCTGTTCTCGCGGGGTATCAATGCCACCGGTTATGTACGTGGCAGTGAAGCGCTTGGTCACGAGCTATGGCGCGTACCGCACCATCAACTAAGGTACTGGCTACGCAAACATATTGAAACGACGCTGGATGACTCCCGTATCCGGGGTTTGCTGGTAGCGCTCACATTGGGTGAGAGCAGTAACATCATGCCAAAGGACTGGAAGATATTGTCGCACACGGGTACCAATCATTTGTTCATCATTTCGGGGTTGCACGTTGGTCTGATAACCGTGTTGTTTTACCGGTTGTTTTTGTTTGCCGGTGTCCGGCATTCGAGCGCTGGTCTGATGTCGCTGGGAGCAGCCCTGGTATATGGCGGGATTGCGGGGATGGGCTTGCCGGTACAGCGTGCGCTGATGATGACCACGGTCGCTATGGCGGGCATTATCTTGAACAGAAAAATTCCGGCCCGGACATTGTATTGTTTCGCCTTGTTGGGGGTCACTCTGATAAATCCATTAGCATTTTTGAGTGCGGGCTTTTGGCTTTCCTTCGGTGCAGTCTTTAGTTTGTTATTTGTATTCGCCGGCCAAAAAAGTCTCGCGCGTCCGTCGGGCGATTGGATGCGCAAGGCGATCTTTACCCAGTGGGTAGTATTTGTCGGGATGTTGCCACTGTTGCTATTTCACGTCTTCCAAGTGTCGGTCTTTTCATTTTTGATCAATATGGTAGCGATTCCGTGGATCGGTGTTCTTGTGGTTCCGGCACTACTTTTTGGAACAGCCGCGGTGCCCCTTAGCGAAACGTTGTTCGTCCTGTGTTTTCGACTGGGCGAGTGGACCTTGGGTGTACTCTGGCAACTTTTATCCTGGGTCGCCGAGCAACAGTGGGTTTATTTTGCGGGTCCCGTAGGGCTCGGGGCGCTGATATTCGGATTTCTCGGCGCATGTCTTTTGTTGGCTCCTAGAGGATGGGTCCCCAGGTGGCCGGGCCTGGTGTTACTATTGCCGCTGTTCACGGCTGCTCCGGCCATACCGGAGCGGGGTGCACTTGAGGTCACCATCCTCGATGTAGGTCAGGGGCTTGGTGTCGTCATGCGGACGCGCGAAGGTGCAGTGCTTTATGACGCCGGGCCCAGATTTGGCGCACGATTCGATGCTGGCGAACAGATCGTAACTCCCTATATCAGGCGATTAAATACCACTATCCTCGATGCGTTTATCTTGAGTCACATGGATAACGATCATGCCGGTGGCGCGCAGGCGGTATTGAACAACTTTATTGTTAACAAGATTTGGTCCAGCGATCCTCATCAACCCGAAGGCGCGATATCGTGTACTGAGGGAAGCCGTTGGGCAATGGACAATGTAAAATTTCGGTTGATTGAATTGCCGCCCGGGGCGAAGAGTAAAAACGATCGTTCTTGTGTCCTGTTGGTTGAAGGTGTCGATTTCGCTATTCTACTACCCGGTGATATCGAAGCAGCAACAGAACGACAATTGCTTGACGTACCGTTACCCGAAATCGATGTCATGATCGCGCCGCATCATGGCAGTCGATCCTCGTCGAGCCCGGCGTTTCTGAACCACGTGATGGCTGATACGGTGGTTGTGTCTGCCGGCTATAATAATCGGTTTAGTCATCCAGATCCTGATGTGGTCAATCGGTATCGAGCGAGGCACGCGAGCGTGCTGACGACGGCCACGGAAGGTGCAATCACGATCCTGTTCTCGCCGGAGAAGGGTTATCAGATTCGCTCCGCTCGTCGCCAGTACCAGCGTTTCTGGCACGATACTCCCACTATCTCAAATGGTATTGGCGGATAGGGTTTACGGGCAATATCCGGTAAACTGATTACATTTTAACCAGTCGAAGCAAATTTTCATGAGAGATCGATCAAATTCACCGTCACAGCCCGGCTCCGACCCGGATCGCAATGTTACTGTCGTATTCACAGACGTTTATCTCCGCCTGAGACGCTATTTCAATCAGCAGACCAGGGAGTTCGGCTTGACCTCCACTCAGTGGCATGTATTGCGATGTCTATCCGTCAACGATGGCATGACGCAAACGGAAATTGCTGAATTGCTGGATATGGGTAAGTCGCCGCTGGGAAAAAAAATCGATGCTTTGGAAGCTGCAGGGTGGGTGGCAAGGCAAACTGATGCCAAAGATCGACGAGCGAAGCGTGTTTATCTTACAGAGAAGGTTGATCAGTATCGGGAACGTCTGATTCAGGTCACCGAGGACTGCACGGCGGCTGTGATCAGCGGCATTGACGAGCAGGACGCGGAAAGATTAGTGGACATGTTGCTTGTTATGCGCGCCAATCTGGATCGGGCGATTGGCATCGATCCACCTTCATAAACCAGGTGGGAATAATTGCCAGGAAAAAAACGATGGCAACCAGGTAAAATCCTTCGCGAAACGCCAGAGCCGAGGCCTGCCCGTAGACCGTCCGGGAAAGATAACCCATGCTCAAGATAAGCTGTTCCATGAAAGCGTAACCCTGGACAGCAAGCATTTCATTGAGATGCTTCAGCACAACCAGTGTGTCCGGTGAAGGCGCCTGGGTTGTGGCCAGCTGATCGCTGAATTGGGCGGTACGTCTGGCAAGGAAGATCGATAGCATGTTGACACCGAAGGCACCGCCAAGCTGTCTCAGGAAGTTAATTGCCCCGGACCCCTGACTCAATAGATGAAGGGGCAGGGATGACAGGGCGGCAGCGTTCAGGCCGGGGAATAGCAGCGCAAGTCCAATTCGGCCAACTATTGCCCAAACTAACAGGCGCATGAATGGTGTCTCCAAATCAACAACCCGCATAAACCAATTGGACAAGCCGAATAGTAAAAGCCCCGCAATAATCACGAAACGTGGTTGAAAACTGTCGCTCAACATACCGGCGACGGGGAACATCGCCGCCATCACGAGGCCGGCGGGTAACATGAGTAACCCCGAGGCTGTCGGTGTAATGCCCTGTAAGCCCTGAACGAACAGGGGTAGCAGGTACGTCGATCCATATAATCCGACGCCGATGACCAGGGTCACCAGCGAGGCCGCTACGAATCCCGGATTCGTAAACAGTTCGAGGTCTAACATGGGCTTTTCGATTCGGTTTTCCCACCACACGAATAATGTTGCCGAGATCACCGCAGTTGCGAACAGCAATACAATATAGTCAGATTGCCAACCTTCACGTTGACCGTCAGACAGTCCGGTTAAAAGCGATACCAAAAAAATGGAAGACAAAATCGCGCCCGTCCAGTCGAATGAGGGGCGAGGGCCGGCTTCTTCCCGGACAGGCATAAACATCATGGCCAGGGGGATACTGATTAGACTGAATGGAATAGCGAGAAAGAATACGTATCGCCAGTCGTAATTGTCGATTAGAAATCCGCCCACTGTGGGACCCAGTGCCGGCGCCAGAACGACACCGATACCAAAGATTCCCATGGCAAAACCGCGTCTGGCCACTGGAAAGATCTGGTAATTCAGGGTCATGGCGATTGGCCCCAACACACCGGCCGAGGCGCCCTGAATAATTCTGGCGAGTATAAGGGTTTCCGGATTGTGCGCAAATCCGCCCAAAATGGAACCGAACAGAAATACCAAAACCGACCAGACATAAGTCTGTCGCATGCCGAAGGCATCCACGCACCACGCCATCAGCAACATGGTCACAGAACCGGATGCCAAAAAAGCCGTGGACAGCCACTGGGCTTCATCCTGACCGATGCCGAATGCACCCATGATTTCGGGGATGGCAACATTGATGACGGTAGCGGTCAACAGTGTGGCAAACGACGCCAGCATGGCTGTTACCACGGCAAACCAGGTGTATGCTGGGCCATAGAACTCGAAAAGCTCGAGCACTCGGGGCATTGCTTCGATGCCTTCGGGGACCCGGCTGTTACTCGATGACAATTTTAAGCTCCACCATCATACCGGGTTTCAGGAATCCATCGATCTGATCGATGTCGACTTTGACCTCGAATCGCTGAGTAATCTTGGTGAAGTTGCCGCTGGGGTTAGGGGTGGGCAACAGGGAAAATTCACTTGTGGCTGCGTGTCCTACGCGGACGATTTCTCCTTCAAGCGGTTTGCCGGGTAAGGCGTCGACTTCCACTATGACGGCCGAGCCGGGTTGGACATGACGAATCTCGGTTTCCTTTACATTGGCGCTGACCCAAATGTTCTCGGGGTTATGCACCATAACGATTCTTTGCCCGGCGGAAACGTATTCACCGGCATTGATGAACGTTTTATCGACCACGCCATCAACAGGGCTTCTGATTACATGGTCTTCGATCTCGACTTTGGCGCGGCGGCGATCGACTTCGAGTTCCTGTTGGCGGCGATCAATGACGGCGAGTTCGGCTTTCAATACCTCGACCTGGGCTCGATTGGCTTCGGCCTCCGCCAGGGCAGCCTCGGCTTCCGCGAGTTGGGCGCGCCGCTCGTTCAACGTCTCTCTGGCGCGGTCATAATTTGCTTTACGTTGTTCGAACATTTCCCGGGAAATATTTTCCTGCTCAAGCAGTGATTGAGCCCGCCGCCAATCTCTTTTCGCCTGGTTCAGTGCGACCCGTGACCCTGATAATGTCGACTGCATCGCCTGCACTCTCGACTTTTGTGCCGTTATGCGGCTGGTAATCTGCTCGCGGGTCAATTGAAGCTGGCGTTCCTGTCTTGCATGCTCGGCCTGTGTGGTCCTGAGTTTGGCATCGATTTCGGCCAAGCGAATTCTCGCCTTGCGGGAATCGATTTCGCCGAGCTGTTGGTCTTTGCTGACCGTTTGTCCCTCATCGATGGGAAAGTCTCTTACCCGGCCGGCTACCCGCGCGGACACAGTTACGATGGTGGCTGAAATCCTCGCGTCGGATACGAATACGTAGTTGCTCCGATCCCAGAACCACCAGATTAGCCATAGACAGGAAGCCAGCAATATCGCGGTGGCAATGACATTGCTGCGTGTCAACAGGAACGGGCCATTTCCGCGTGGCGCAGGTGGTGACCTCGGGTCTTCCGGGGGATTTGCCATCGTCACGCCTCCTTGGCGTCGCAACGCGCAAGAATGGCATCGAAGACACGAAGACAGCACCGAACTTCCTCGTCACTGACATCCTGCAGCAGTTCCTGCCGAATCACTGCTGCGGACTCGCGTAACGTTTCGATAAGCGGCATGGCTTCGCTGGTTAGATGAACGCTTTTGGCGCGCCGGTCGTTGAGAGATGGCTGGCGTTCGATCAGATGCCGTGCCTCCAGATTGTCCAGCAGGCGTACCAGGCTGGGGCCTTCAATACTCATCACTCTGGCCAATTGCTTCTGGGATACGCCATTTCCCATCTGATCGAGGTAAAATAGCGTGCGCCAGGTCGCGTCGGTCAGTCCCATCGGTCTGAAATGATCGTCCAGGGCGAAACGGATCCGGTTTCGGGTCATGAACAGAAGTGAAAAAAAATCGGTTTTTGGATTGTCTTCGCGATCTGTCATAATTTAGATAGCATCCTATCTATTAGATAGCTAATTATAGAAGTTAATCCCTGAGTCACGTCAAGGGTTCAATCAGGTAGTGAAATATGAGTCATGATGATGTATTGCAGTCCCTGATCGACCAGCTCGATCTGGAACAAATTGAAACCAACCTTTTTCGGGGACAGAGCGTGTTCATGGGCTCTCCCCGGGTATTTGGCGGGCAGGTAATCGGGCAGGCATTGATTGCCGCCTCCAGGACGGTCGATAATCGGCCCTGTCATTCATTGCACGGTTACTTTCTAAGGCCGGGAGATCCGGCGCATCCCATTATCTACGACGTCGATCGAATCCGGGACGGGCGGAGTTTTACGACTCGCCGCGTGGTAGCGATTCAAAAGGGTGAAGCGATTTTTAATATGTCGACTTCATTTCAGAAGGTGGAAGAAGGACTCAACCATCAGGTGGATATGCCGGACGTGCCTCGGCCTGACGATTTGCCCAGCGAGGCGGAACGATTCGAGCAATCTGATATGGCGGAGCAAATGCGCGAGATGATGAATGTCGAGCGGCCCATCGAGATGAAACGCGTGGAGCCCATCGATTTCAGCAATCCGGAGAAACGGCCACCCTTGCAGCATACCTGGCTACGTGCGAGAGCACCGTTAGAGGATGACCCTGCCTTGCACCAGTGCGTCATGGCCTATGCGTCGGACATGGGGATACTGGGCACCTGTATGTTGCCTCACGGCAAATCGTTCATGTCCGGTCTCATGACCGCGAGCCTGGATCATGCCATGTGGTTTCATCGACCCTTTCGGGCGGATGAATGGATCCTGTTCGCCCAGGACAGTCCGGCTGCCGGCGGGTCGCGTGGTTTTAATCGAGGCACGATGTTTACCATGGACGGTACGCTGGTAGCCTCCGTGGCCCAGGAAGGGCTGATCCGATTGATTGACTAGCAGTCCGTCCCGCGCAGTGCCTCAAGGTGACGGATCAGAAGCTGATTTTCCGCCGGTGTCCCGATCGTAATCCGTAGCTTGTCCTGGAGTCCCGGTTGATCGAAATACCGTACCAGTATTCCCTGGTGTTTAAGTTTCTCGTACACGTCTTTAGCGGTGAGTTCGGTGTTGTTCACGGTGACCAGCAAAAAGTTCGCCTGACTTTCCGGGCTGCTAAAGCCGAGCCAGGCCAGGGCCGATCGAAGCCGCTCACGTTCCGTTCTGATTTGCTGCCAGGTCCAGGCGGCGTGGTCGCGATTCGCCAGTGCTGTCTCGGCGATGGTCTGGCTGATTGCATCCAGGTTGTAGCTGTCCCTGGTTTTTTCAATCATTGGCCGAATCAGGGATTCGGCCGCAATACCGTATCCGAATCTCAGTCCAGCGAGAGAATAGCCTTTGGACAGGGTTCGCAAGATGATGACGTTATCGAAGTCTTCGATCAGGGATATGGAATCGTATCCGGCATCTTCGTCGACAAAGTCCACATAGGCTTCATCGACCAGCAGAACGGAGTCGACGGCATCGGCGATTTTGCGGATAGTTTCTATATCCAACAGTGTGCCCGATGGCGCGTGCGGGTTGACCAGCAGCGAGAGTTTTGCCCCTGACTCGTTCATCGTCCTGGCGAAATCGTCCGGTAGCGACCAGTCTTCGCCGAGTGGAGTCTTGATCACCGGGCAGTTCTGGATTTGTGCAAGAACAGGATACAGGGAATAGGTCGGCTCGGTCATGCCGATGGGCTGTCCCGGATCGACGAACGTGGTGATCACCAGTCTCAGCAATTCATCGCCACCGCGCGTCGCAATAATGTTGTCAGGTTTTACGCCGTGCAGATCGGCGGCGAGTCTTCGAAATTCATCTGCGGTCGGTTGGGGGTAACGGCGAAGGTCTTCCAAGTCAAATTGTCTGACCGCCTCGCCTATGGCGGGTGCCGGTGCCCAGGGGTTCTCATTGGTATTGAGTTTGATCGTTGCCCGGTCGTCCGGCTGTTCGCCAGACGTGTATCCTTGCATTTGTCGAATATTGTCGCGTTCGTATGACATGTGCGTCAGTCTTCTGTTTCGAAAGATTCATAGCGAACGTCGACAATGTGCATCTCGAGATCACCGATGGGTCTTGTGACGCGAACATCGTCACCTTTCCTTTTGCCCATCAAGCTTTTCGCCATGGGAGAATTCAGGCTGATCCAGCCTTTTTTAAGGTCCAATTCGTCACTACCCACAATCCGGACAATGGACATTTCTCCGGTTTCGTCTTCCAGTTTGATCCACGCGCCGAAGAAAACCTTATTCCGGTCGTCGGGTGTTCTCTCAACAACCTCAAGGTTATCCAGGCGTTTGCTCAGGTAGCGGATGCGTTTGTCGATCTCGCGAAGCTGTTTTTTACCGTAAATATAGTCAGCGTTCTCGGACCGGTCACCAAGAGCGGCGGCATCGGAGACGACCTGGGTCACGGCAGGTCGCTTGTCACGCCACAGATATTCGAGTTCATTACGTAACGCCTTCGCGCCTGCCGGGGTTATATAATACTTCTCGGCCATGATTCCGCCCACGTTGGATTATTGCAATCGCTGAAACAGCAGCGATGCCCAAACAATTAATGCAATGAACATCGAGATCATGACCGCCGCCGAGCCGTAATCTTTGGCCAGCCCGGCCAGGGCGTGTGGCTCTTCCCCCATGCGATCGATCAGTGCTTCGACGGCGGAGTTGAATAATTCCATAACCAGCACCAGCATACAGACACCGATCAACGCGGCAAATTCTACCACTGACCTTGCAAGCCATATACCGGCGGGTATCACCACGATAATGACTGCCAATTCGTGCCTGAAAGCCGCTTCCCGTTGAAACGCGGCAACCAGGCCCTGGCAGGAAAAACGCACAGCATTGGCAAGATGCGCGAGGCCTGTACTCTTGTTCGAATTAAAGTATTTTCCCGGGCTCATGGTCTGGTTTCCCCTTGAATAAGATCTCTACGGCCCCACTATATAAGTTAATGATAAACCCGCGTTGAAATTGAGTGATTGTATGCGAATAGACAAGTTTACCAGTAAATTGCAGAGTGCCATGGCCGATGCCCAGTCGATTGCCGTGGGCAAGGATCATAATTATGTCACGCCGGCACACCTGCTGTTGGCATTACTTCAGCAGGAAGGCGGAGCAGTGCGGCCGTTATTGTCCCAAATGGGTATCGACGTTGCCAGCTTTCACAGTGACGTACAACAGTTGGTCAACAACTCCCCCACGGTGAGTGACAATGTTGGAGATGTCCAGGTCTCGCCGGAACTCGGGCGTATGCTCAATCTGGCGGACAAATATGCCCAGGAACGCTCTGATCAGTTTATTTCCAGTGAGATCGTTATGCTGGCTGCGGCTGACGATAAGGGCGAACTGGGGAAGCTGTTTGCGAAATATAACGTTCGCAAGGATTCTCTTGCCCGTGTTATCGATCAGGTACGAGGTGGTGAGTCAGTTTCAGATCCCAATGCGGAAGATACCCGGCAGGCGCTGGATAAATACACAATCGATCTGACAGACCGCGCCCGTAACGGCAAACTGGATCCGGTTATCGGACGAGATGACGAAATACGGCGAACGATTCAAGTTTTGCAGAGGCGCACAAAGAATAATCCGGTACTGATCGGTGAACCTGGAGTCGGTAAGACCGCCATTGTTGAAGGTCTGGCACAACGAATTGTTGATGGTGCAATTCCCGAAGGGTTACGGGATAAACAGGTATTGGCGCTGGATATGGGAGCGCTGATTGCCGGTGCCAAATATCGCGGTGAATTCGAGGAGCGTCTAAAGGCTGTGTTGAATGAACTCGACAAGGAAGAGGGTAACGTTATTCTCTTTATCGACGAGTTGCACACAATGGTGGGTGCCGGCGCGGCTGAAGGCGCGATGGATGCCGGTAATATGCTCAAGCCGGCGCTGGCCCGGGGGGAGTTACACTGTGTGGGTGCTACAACCCTGGATGAATATCGCAAACACATTGAAAAAGATGCGGCACTGGAACGCCGATTTCAGAAAGTGCAAGTCGACGAACCCGATGTTGAGGATACCATCGCCATTTTGCGCGGCTTGAAGGAACGCTACGAAGTTCACCATGGGGTGGATATTACGGACCCGGCTATTATTGCTGCTGCCCGGTTGTCGCATCGTTACATCACCGATCGGCAGTTACCGGACAAGGCGATTGACCTGATCGACGAGGCGGCCAGTGTGATCCGTATGGAGATCGATTCCAAGCCGGAAGAATTGGACAGGCTTGATCGTCGATTGATTCAGCTGAAGATGGAGCGAGAGGCGCTCAAAGATGAAACGGACGATGCGTCCAGACAGCGACTGGAAACGCTGAACACTTCAATTTCGGAGATCGAAAGGGAATATGCGGATCTGGAAGAGATCTGGAACGCGGAGAAATCGACATTACAGGGTACCCAGCAGATCAAGGAAGAACTTGAGCATGCCAGGATAGAAATGGATCACGCCAGGCGTGAAGGCGATTTGACCCGTATGTCGGAATTGCAGTATGGCGAAATTCCCCGCCTGGAGAAACAACTGGAACAGGCTGACCAGGCGGATATCACGGAGATGCGACTGCTCAGGAACAAGGTGAGTGAAGAGCAGATTGCCGACATTGTATCCAAGTGGACTGGTATTCCTGTTTCCAAGATGCTGGAAAGCGAAAAGGAAAAGCTGATTCATCTTGAGGAAGAGCTGCATCGTCAGGTAATAGGACAGGATGAAGCTGTCAGTGCTGTTTCCAATGCGGTCCGCCGCTCGCGTGCCGGGCTGGCAGACCCGAATCGTCCGAATGGGTCATTCCTGTTCCTTGGGCCGACGGGTGTGGGTAAGACCGAATTGTGCAAGGCGCTGGCGCGATTCTTATTCGATACCGAAGACGCGATGGTTCGCATCGACATGTCCGAGTTTATGGAAAAGCATTCCGTCGCCCGTATGATTGGAGCACCGCCCGGTTATGTCGGTTACGAAGAAGGCGGTTATCTGACGGAGCATGTACGTCGCAAGCCTTATTCGGTTATTCTGCTGGATGAGATTGAAAAAGCACATGGTGACGTCTTTAACATTCTCTTACAGGTACTTGATGATGGTCGACTGACGGACGGGCATGGCCGCACGGTGGACTTCAAAAATACCGTACTGGTTATGACGTCAAACCTGGGCTCGGATATGATTCAACGGCTTGCCGGGGAGGCGAACTATAATGAAATGCGGGACAGTGTTATGGAGATTGTCGCGGACCATTTCCGGCCAGAATTCATTAATCGGGTGGATGATGTGGTTGTTTTTCATCCGTTGGAGCGAGAGCAGATTCTCGGGATTGCCCGGATTCAACTGGGGATTCTCGAGGAGCGGCTTGCCGATTCGGATATCGAGATCGAATTCGACAACGAGGCTTTGGAGTTCCTCGTGGAAGTCGGCTATGACCCGGTTTTTGGGGCACGTCCGCTGAAACGTGCTATCCAGCGATACGTGGAAAACCCTCTGGCCCAGGAATTGCTCGCCGGCCGATTCAAGGCGGGCGAGAAGCTTCGGGTGACCAAAGAGGACGGTGCCTTAAGATTTGCTGCGTAGGTACTGTACATATAGACAGTTGTATGATACTGTATGAATCATCAGTGGAGCTGTAAAACCGGCAGAGCTGAAGCGTTCAAAAGCTGACGCTCAAAGGCTGAGAGAGGTATACGATCATGTATCAGGCAAACACCTGGCGGGCACAAGGGACTGGTTCCGACAGTAATCGATCCGAAAAGGGCCGATCTGAAAAGAGTCGGTATGAAAAAATCATACAGGCACGCAAGCTGAGTCATTCGGCGCTGGCCATGCGTGCCGCCAAAGGCATGGGACGATCCCGGCAAAAGGAAAAAACGGGGCGTGTGGTTTGCCACCATTTGCTGAAAATGCTGGAGTCGGGTGACGGTGAGCATAGCTCTCGTGGCTCTTGCCGTGATGATAAGGGGTTAGAGTTGCACGTGCGCGAGCAGCAGGCCTTGGGCCAACAAGAGCGTGCTCAACAGTACTCCCTGCATCTGTAATCAGTAAGCGGGCCGATTGATACCGGATAGCGCCTTCGGCGCTTCCGGCATGACGGTGTCGGGTCGGGTTCGGCGCTTCCGGCATGACGGTGTCGGGGTGTTATCCGTACCAGATGGTGATCCGGCGCAGCCATCCAAGGTCCCGGCTCGCATCCAGAAGTGCCTCCTTTAGCTGTTCAGGATCATGGTTGTCATCGAGTTTGGTTTGATCCAGAAACAGCTCGGCGCTAACGCTATTATTTAAATAGTGTAGCGTGATCTTGCGAATATTCTCCGGCGCCAGAATGGGTCGCCAGGCTTCCGTCAGTTCCTGACGTACGTGTTTTCCTGGTGGCGGAATGGGGAAAGGCGCTTCGCGGTCTTCGACGTATTCGTCATCTTCCGCATCGATGTGAACCGTGATATCTGCCATGTCCGGAAATTTCTCCAGCAAACCGCGAGTCACCCATTCGCCGATGTGGTGGCCTTCGGATACGCTGATGGCCGGGTCAACCTGAAGATGAATATCGATGAAAATATCGGAGCCCATTCGGCGTGTCCGCAGACTGTGAACGCCTCTGACACCTTCCGCGCCCTCTATTTCCCGTTGGATCTCTTCCACATAAGATCTGGACAGTGCTGTATCGACCAGCTCTTCCACACTCTGCTTTGCCAGACTCCAGCCTACATGTGCGATCATCAGCGCCACGCCCACGGCCGCTACCGCCTCCAACCAGGGAAAACCGACAAGTGCGGCGCCAACACCTATCAGTACGATAAAGGAGGAGAGGGAGTCGCTGCGATGATGCCAGGCGTTGGCCATCAATAATTTGGATCTGATTCGCACGCCCAACTTTTTGGTAATCCAGTAGAGCCACTCTTTAACTGCAATTGAAGCGATGGCGCCTGCCAGGGCCAGTGCGCCGGGAATTGTAATGGATTCAACGACCATGAGTCGTTCAATATTGTCATAAGCGATCATCACTGCGACACCGATGAGGATCACGCCGAGAACCATGGTGCCAAAGGTCTCAAAACGCGCATGCCCGTAAGGATGACCTTCGTCCGGGGCCTGGACACCAATACGGTTAAAGACCCATACCATGATGTCTGTCACAAGGTCCGACAGGGAGTGGATACCGTCGGCAATTAATGCATGGGACGACGCGTACAGGCCAACCAAAACTTTCATAACACCGAGAGCTAAATCGACAAAGCCGCTTAATACAAGCAGTCGATGTGTCTCTCGCTTATGGTCTACAGTTGAACCGGTAGAGCTGGTCATGGGAGGGTGCCGAAATCAAAGGAAAGCGGATCAAGCGCAAGAGTAACAAAGTCATTCATGCAAATCGAATCGCCCGATTTGACTTCGTCCATGGCGATCGCCGATGATGATATTGGACGATTAGATAATATGTCGTAAACCAGCGCCAGCTCCATCTGGTGCCGGAGATTATTCCGTTTACCCTGACTGTAGTCGCTATGCATAGTCACGAACATCATAATAGTCATCATAGCCATGCTCACGTTCCAGTGGATTTCCATAGCGTGAACATGGCTTTTGTCATCGCCGTGGGAGCAAACCTGGTCTACACGGTTGTCGAGGCCGTATATGGCGTGCTCACGGGCTCGGTAGCGCTGCTGGGTGATGCGGGACATAATCTTTTCGATGTGCTGGGGTTATTGCTTGCCTGGGGCGCTTCGTATCTGGCTGCCCGTCAGACCAGTCACATGTACAGTTACGGTTTCCGGCGAACCACGATACTTGCCGCGCTAACCAATGCCGTGGTCCTCATATTTGTGGCGGGCTATATTGCCTGGGAGGCCGTGGATAGACTGATTAGTCCGTCACCGATACCCGAATTTGCCGTTATGATTGTGGCCGGTCTCGGTATTCTGGTTAATGCCGGAACAGCCATGCTATTCATGAAGTCGGGTAAACGCGATCTGAATCTTCGAGGTGCCTATCTTCACCTGGCTTACGATGCGGTGATTTCTCTTGGTGTGGTCGTTGCCGCGGCTGCCATTTACGTCACCGGATGGCTGTGGATCGATGGCCTGATGGGTTTAATCATTGTGGCTATAATTCTTGCCGGAACGTGGGGACTGCTGCGAGATTCCGTCAACAGGATTATTGACGCAGTTCCGGAGAATGTTGACAGAGATGCGGTCCAGAAATATCTGGAAGCCATTGAAGGTGTAACGGAAGTTCACGATCTTCACATCTGGGGCATGAGCACCCACGAAAATTGCCTGACGGCGCATCTGGTCATGCCGGAAAATACATTATGGGATTCCGATGCTGCCTATACTGTTATCGGTGACGATCTGGAACAGTTTAATATTCATCATGTCACTCTCCAGGTCGAGAAAGATGCGGAGTGTTCCAATACGGCATGCGACTGAACAATAATTCAATGAGATCAACATAGATGCCAAGCTTGCAGGAGTTTATAATCGCGTCGGTACGTCAGGCGCCAGCCGTCCCGATTGAGTTGTCAGAGCCGGTAGCCCTTGACGCGTTGCCCACCCCTGCATTGACCATCGATCTCGACATCTTCGAAGCGAATCTCGATAAAATGCAGCGTCATGTGGAATCTCATGGTATGGGCCTGCGAAGCCATACCAAAATGCACAAGTGTCCCATTATTGCCCGTAGACAAATAGAAAAAGGGGCGCTGGGTGTATGCGCGGCGACAGTGAGTGAAGCGGAGGTGATGTCGTTCAATGGCATCGAAGATATTCTGATTACTTCCCCCGTCGTAACGCGAGACAAAATCGAGCGGGTCGTAAATCTAGCCGGGGTCAGCCATGGGATTCAGATCGTCGTTGATCACAAAGAAGGCGCCGATGCGCTGGATCAGGCAGCTTCCAGGGCGGGGGTAAACCTTGGCGTGATAATTGACCTTGATCCGGGAATGGGGCGCACCGGAATCGATCCAAAACTTGCCCTGGCGCTCGGTAGACATATTGTCGATCACTGTTCAGCCTTAAGGTTTTCAGGGCTGCAAATGTATGTGGGCAACTGTATGCACACGCATGGATTTACAAAACGCAGAGATAAGTATTGCGCCATCATGGAGAAGGGGCTCGAGACCAGGCGTTCGTTCGAAAATGACGGAATCGAAGTTGATGTTTTTACCGGTGGTGGTACCGGCACCTGGGATATCGAACCCGAACTGGGTGCACTGACCGACATTCAGGCCGGTTCGTATGTCTTTATGGATGTCGAATACCGTGATATTGGTGGCCAGCAAAGTGAATACTTCGATGATTTCGAACCATCACTATTTGTTTTGGTTACGGCAATCAGTAAGCCCCAGTCACGTCTGATCACCGTAGATGGAGGTTACAAGTCGTTTGCTTCCGATACCGTGCCGCCGGCGTTCAGGGATATTGAGGGTGTGACATATCATTGGGGTGGTGATGAACATGGAATTATCCAATTGGATAATCCGTCCCGGGAAATTAATCTGGGCGACAAATTGCCGATGCTGGCTTCTCACTGTGATCCCACCGTAAATTTGTACGATTATTATTTCCCCTATCGAGATGGTGTTGTCGAGGAGATTTGGCCTATCACGGCACGAGGGTGTTCGCAGTAAACATGACCAGTGCGCCTTATTTTGAGGATTTCGAGATCGGTGACGACTTTAGCGATGTACCGTCGGTAACGCTTACCGACGGTCACGCTGCCATTCACCAGAGCATGTTCGGCGACAGGTTGAGACTTCCGCTCGATCATCCGTTATGCGAGGCGGTCACCGGTCATGCCAGAGGTCTTGTTCATCCGTCGCTGGTTTGCAATTTTGCGATTGGACAAAGTACCTTTCCTTCACAGCGGGTTATGGGAAACCTGTTTTATCGCGGCTTGCTGATGCGGAGACCGGTCTTTATCGGCGATACGCTGACGACAACCACCAGAGTCGTTGCGCTGAAGCAGAACCGGGTTCGGGAAGACCGGGATGCATCCGGCATGGTCGCTCTCGAGATTCAGGTTAATAACCAACGTAACGAAACTGTCATGCTCTTCTGGCGCTGCCCGATGATCCCTTGCCGTGACCCGCGTGCCAATACCGGGCGAGCGGATGATTTCTCGACCATGCCGGAAGAGATTTCAATGTCGGAAATAAAGCACGCTGTGCCTGATTGGGATTTTGGACTTCTCCAGAAGCGTCTTGGTGATACTCATTATCAATCTTTGCAGCAAGGTCAAACCATTGAAGTAGATGCCAGGGATACCGTGACTCTGGCACCCGAACTGGTTCGGCTCACCCTCAACATGGCGATGACCCATACCGACGCGGCACGGAGCGTGTACGGCAAGCGCCTGGTTTATGGTGGACACACAATCGCCATGGCCGCCGCGCAGTTGTCGAGAGCCTTGCCGGGCCTGGTCACGTTGTTGGCCTGGTATCGGTGCGATCATACCGGACCTGTGTTCGAGCAGGACATTCTGCGCTCGATTATTACTGTGGAGCAGAAAACGGAGCTCGAAACAGGCGGCATCGTTGATATGAAGGTCGAAGTATATGCCACCAGAGGTAGCGAAGCGCCGGAGGCAGGTAAAGATATCAAAATACTGGATTGGAAACTGGCAGGTTTGTTCGTATGACTGATGCGAGCGGAATTTTAAGCGGGTTGACGGTTATTGAGGGCTCTGCTTTTGTCGCAGCACCCCTGGGGGGAATGACGCTGGCTCAATTGGGCGCAGACGTTATTCGCTTCGATCCTGTTGGCGGCGGGCTTGACTACCATCGCTGGCCGGTGACCAGGGAGGGGAAGAGTCTTTTCTGGGCGGGTTTGAACAAAGGCAAGCGATCTATTCAGGTAGATTTTCGCCGGCCCGAGGGGCAGGAACTTCTAACGGCATTGATTGGTCGTCAGGGGGAAAACGAAGGTATTTTCCTGACTAATTTTCCGGAACGCGGTTGGCTTTCGTATGACGAGCTTAAAAAGGCGCGAAAGGATTTGATTTATGTAAATGTTCTGGGAGATCGAAAGGGCGGCTCTGCGCTGGACTACACGGTTAATTGTGCGGTTGGCTTTGCGACGACCACAGGCCAGCCCGGCAGCGATTATCCGACAAATTATTTGTTGCCTGCCTGGGATAACATAACGGGACAGATGGCGGCCGTTTCCTTATTGGCTGCAGAGCGAAACCGGCGGCTCACGGGCGAAGGACAACTTGTAAAATTAGCGCTAAAGGACGTCGCTCTTGCCACCGCGGGCCACCTGGGCAATATCGCCGAGGTCATGATTAATCAAACAGAGCGTGAGAAGACCGGTAATTATCTATATGGGGCGTTCGGTCGTGACTTCGTGACACGAGATGGCGCCCGAGTCATGATTGTGGGTTTGACGCCCCGTCAATGGCAATCTATTAAACAAGCCGTCGACATCGAAGGCGATATCGAGGCGCTGGAGAAATCGCTGGGGGTGGATCTCGATCATGAAGGACAGCGATATCTGGCTCGGGAGAAGATTGCGACGATGATCGAACCCTGGTTTGCGAAACGCGATTATACCGATGTGGTTAATGTGCTCGAGGAGCACGGGGTGTGTTGGGGCCCCTATCGCACGTTTAAGGAAATGGTTGAACTGGACGAAGACTGCTCGGTAGACAATCCGTTGTTTGAGATGCGTGAACAGGCCGGTATTGGTGAATATCTGATGCCGTCTTCGCCGATCAGGTTTGGGCAAGCAGAAAATCTTCCACCCATGCCTGCGCCTGTACCGGGTGAACATACCGATGAAGTGCTGGCTGAAAAGCTGGGACTGTCCAGCGCAGAGATCGGTGCCTTGCACGACGACAAAGTTGTGGCGTAAAGGCTTGCAAGTAAGGGGTCGGTACTTGAATTGCCGGTACAATTAAGCATTGTAATTTGCTGAGTTTATTAAGGTTTTTGCAATGCGATATGTAACGGTAGCCATCTAAATTTCGGCAAATTGTGTTAAAGTAGCCGAAATCGAAACAATGGAGAACATCTCCTGTGTTTGAGTTCGTTCAAGCTGGTGGGTGGCTTATGCTGCCCATTATCCTGTGTTCTATTATCTCGGCGGCGATTTGTGTGGAACGGTTCTGGACCCTGAGGCCTGGTCAGGTTGCGCCAAAGAATCTGTTGGCACAGGTATGGAGTTGGGCGCGGAACAACGAGTTGGATAATAAACGATTGCGGGAACTCAGGATGAATTCGCCCCTGGGTCAGATTCTCGCCGCCGGTATCAGTAATCATCGGCGCGGCCGCGAGGCCATGAAAGAAAGTATTGAAGAAGTTGCAGGGCAGGTGGTCCATGAGCTCGAGCGTTATCTCAATACCCTTGGCACCGTTGCCGCGATCACACCGTTGTTGGGGCTGCTGGGTACCGTCATCGGCATGATCAAGGTTTTTTCCGCCATCCAGCTTGAAGGGACCGGCAACGCCGGGGTTCTGGCCGGCGGTATATCGGAAGCCTTGATAACTACGGCTGCCGGTTTGACGGTGGCCATCCCCAGCTTGTTCTTCCATCGTTTTTTTCAACGACGCGTAGATGAACTGGTTATTTATATGGAGCAGGAGGCCATTAAACTCGTTGAAGTGTTTACTAATGAGCGCGCAGATCAGGATGAAACACAAACTGTCGCGCAGGTGGTGAACCGTTGAAATTTGCACGACGAGCAAAACACGAGGTCGAGGTTAATCTCACTCCGTTAATTGACGTCGTTTTTCTTCTACTCATCTTCTTTATGGTGTCTACTACTTTTACCAGGGAAACGCATTTGTCTATCGATTTGCCGGAAGCGACCGGAGCGAAAGTTGATGCACAGGAAAACCAGATCGATATAGCGGTTACCCAGACAGGGGAATATACCGTGAATGACCAGTCGCTTGTAAATGATGATCTGGACACCCTTAAGATCGCAATCCGCAAAATCAGTGACGGTGACACCAGTGTTCCCCTGATTATCACCGCGGATGCAAGAGCGCCGCATCAGTCGGTTGTTACCGCCATGGATGCAGCGGGTCAACTCGGATTCGTTCATCTGTCCATTACAACCAGGAATCCGGTTGATGACGAGTAAGCCCAGCCAACCAGGCTATAGTGTCTATCGCAGGTTGTTAACCTACGTAACACCATACTGGATCGCATTCGCTCTGAGCGTTATTGGTTTTGCGATCTATTCGGCGGCAAATGTCGGTTTTGTGCAGCTGGTCAGGTACCTCGTCGATTGGCTCAATGCTCAGGATTCAGCAACGAACAACCAACTGACGAATGTTGTGGGTGGCGAGTCCGGCACGGACTTCGCTCCGTTCATGGAAGATCTGGTTGGCAGCGGTGATTCACCGGATCGCCTGATTATACCCATGTTGATTATTGCGCTTGTGCTGATGCGAGGTGTCGGCACTTTTATGGGTAACTATTTTATCACCTATGTCTCCACCAACCTGGTTCATAACTTGCGCTGTGAACTGTTTGACCGCCTGCTGAGTCTGCCCAGCAGGTTTTACGATAAAAATGCGCTTGGGCACCTGGTGGCCAAGGTAACGTACCATGTAACCCAGGTAACCGGTGCCGCCACGGAAGCGGTGCGGACCATTATCCGGGAAGGGTTGACAGTTATTGGCTATGTGGGGTTCCTGCTTTATCTGAATTGGAAGCTTACTCTGATTTTTCTCGCCGTCGCACCTGTTATAGCCCTGTTGGTGAGTTATGCCAGCAAACGGTTCAGGAAAATAAGCAAACGTATTCAGGATTCTATGGGCGATGTCACTCATGTGGCCTCGGAGGCTGTGCAAGGATATCGTGTCGTAAGGACATTTGGCGGGACCGATTATGAACGTCAACGATTTCATAAAGTCAGCCATAATAATCGTCGTCAGTCCATGAAGATGGTCGTCACTCAGTCCATTGCGACGCCGGTTGTACAGCTGCTTGTAGCCATTTCGTTGGCAATATTGGTGTGGCTTGCGCTCGAACCGGCGTTTCGTGCGGAGATGGGCGCCGGCGCGTTCGTTGCCTTTATTACGACTGGTGGATTGCTGGCCAAGCCGATCAGGCAGTTATCAGAAGTCAATGCCATCATTCAAAAAGGACTTGCAGCGGCATCCGATATTTTTGATTTGTTCGACGAAGATGTGGAGCTGGACAAGGGCACCGTGGAGTTGGAACAAGTTGAAGGCCGGGTCGAGTTCCGCCATGTTACATTTCAGTACGGCTCTGATCAGCCACTCGTGCTCAATGACGTAAATTTTGTCGCCGAACCTGGGGAGATTGTCGCCATTGTGGGTCGTTCGGGTAGCGGCAAGAGTACGATGGCCAGTTTGATACCACGCTTTTATTCGCCGACCTCAGGCAATATTTTGATCGACGGGGTATCCGTTGATGACCTGAAGCTGGCGAATTTGCGTAAACACATCGCCATCGTGACGCAACAGGTTACTCTTTTTAACGATACAGTCGCGAAAAATATTGCCTACGGTACGCTGGAAGATGCAGACCGCAAAGATATCGAGTTGGCTGCAAAACGTGCCTACGCCTGGGGCTTTATTGAGGAGCTGGAATATGGACTTGATACAATCGTTGGGGACAATGGCGTATTGCTTTCCGGTGGGCAACGCCAACGCCTTGCAATCGCGCGGGCTTTCTTGAAGGACGCTCCTATTCTGATACTCGATGAAGCGACTTCGGCGCTGGATTCGGAATCAGAGCGTAATATTCAATCGGCATTGGATGCCGTCGTCAAAGGACGAACGACGTTTATTATTGCTCACAGATTATCTACCATCGAAAATGCTGACAGGATTCTGGTGCTGGATCAAGGGCGCATCGTGGAGCAGGGCGCCCATAATAAGTTGTTGGCTCAAAATGGTCATTATGCAAGACTGCATAACCAACATGATAATAAACAAAGCCAAAAGCGCAGAGTGCTTCCGAGACCGACGGTACCCGGTCTTCAAAGTGCGGACTCGGGCGAAAGTGATGACTGGCAATGGTTACCGGATGAGTCTGAACCGTTACAAAGTGCCTGGTATTCAGGGGCGCGCTGGGTCCGTCTGTTAACACCTTTGAGTTTCGTCTATTCATTGATCGTCAGGATCAGGCGCCAATATATCGAAAATGATCTGGAGGGCCGTTTCAAGCCTCCTGTACCGACCGTGATCGTTGGTAATATCAACGTGGGTGGCACGGGTAAATCGCCGCTGGTTGTCTGGCTTGCATCCTGGCTTGTCGCAAAGGGCCATCGACCCGGCATTGTCAGTCGAGGTTATGGTGGCCGATCGCATGAATACCCGCTTGATGTCCATGAGTGGACAGACCCGGCTATGTGTGGTGATGAACCTGTAATGATTGCTCGCCGGACCGGCTGCCCGGTCGTCGTGGATCCAAATCGTGTGCGCGCAGTTAGGGAATTGCTCGCGGAACACAATTGCGATGTCGTTATCAGCGATGATGGTCTGCAGCACTATCACCTCGATCGTGATGTAGAGATTGCCGTAGTCGATGGTGACAGGGGGCTGGGTAACGGGCTGTGCCTGCCGGCGGGTCCGCTCAGGGAACCGGTTTCCCGGTTAAAGGAAGTAGACTTCGTCGTGATCAATGGCGAGGGGGAGCCTGCCTTGCCGTGCGAGGCATATCACATGCTGCCCGTTGAAACACGCTTTATGCATGTCGAGACCCGCGAACCGATTGGGCTCGATGAGCTGCCAGGTAAGCGCGTCCATGCTGTGGCGGGCATCGGCAATCCGGATCGATTTTTCCAGTCCCTGCGTGATCTTGGTTATGATGTGATTGAACACCGATTTGAAGATCATCACATCTACAGGATTTCCGATCTCATGTTCGGAGATACGTTACCCGTTATAATGACCGAGAAGGATGCGGTAAAATGTAGATTGTTGGATCCGGGCCTTGTGCATCCGGATTTCTGGTACCTGGAGATAAATGTATCCATACCATCGACCTTTGAGACGGCGCTACTAAGTCGTTTAGGACTAAATGTAACACCGCTCAAAGTCGTGGCTGGCAACGAAAACCTTTAAGAGATGAATTAATTATGGCTTTGGATAAAAAGCTGTTGAGTATCCTGGTTTGTCCACTGTGTCGGGGTGATCTGGAGTTCGATCGCGACGCTAATGAATTGATTTGTAGAGTTGACCAACTGGCATATCCGATTCGCGACGATATTCCAATCATGCTTGATAATGAAGCGAGACAGCTGTCCACGGATGAGAAGCTGGACAAGTAGTTGAGTTTTTCCGTCATCATCCCCGCCCGGTATGGCTCCGAGCGATTACCGGGCAAACCCCTGTTGGATCTGGCCGGTAAGCCCATGATCCAGCGGGTGTATGAACAGGCGGCTGCCAGTGATGCTGAAAGGGTCATCGTCGCTACCGATGATGAGCGCATTGCCAGAGTGGTTGAGAATTTCGGGGGCCGTGTGAGAATGACGGCCCCTGATCATCCGTCAGGCACCGACAGGTTGCAAGAAGCGGCCCGGCTTGAAGACCTTTCCGATGCGGATGTTGTCGTTAACGTTCAGGGCGATGAACCCCTGATGCCTCCCGAAGTCATCAACCAGGTTGCCAGGAATTTGCTCGCCAATGATGTGCCCATGGCCACATTGACTGAGACAATCGACAACGTCGAGGATATCTTCAATCCAAACGTCGTTAAGGTTGTGAGTAACACCAATCAACTGGCCGTGTATTTCAGCCGGGCGCCTATCCCCTGGTTTCGTGATGAATGGTTTCGTGAT
>JBBDSF010000214.1:38234-73414 GCA_040905125.1 Pseudomonadales bacterium
CGTGTATTTCAGCCGGGCGCCTATCCCCTGGTTTCGTGATGAATGGTTTCGTGATAACCGGTCTGGCGACAATGTTTCCGATGAGCGTAAGTCTGTCCCCGCAGGCTACACCTGGCAACGTCATCTTGGCATTTACGCATACCGCGTCTCACTGCTTAACGAATTTGTTAGATGGGGACCTGCCGATATTGAAGCCGTGGAGAAACTTGAACAACTCAGGATCCTGTCCCGCGGTTTCGCAATTCATGTGGCGCAAGCGGTCAAAAGTATTCCACCCGGCATCGATACCCATGAAGATATCCAAAAAGTGCTTGATCTGTTAAATGTTCCGTCATCCTGAAGGAGGGCTCGTCCATGACAGAATATATTATTGTCATTAAAGAGGATTGCCCAACTTGTCGTTTGATTGAGCCTGTTCTGGGACTGTTGATCGCCAACAGGACAGTTGAGGTTACCTGCCAGGATAATCCGTCCTGGCCGGACGGAATCACCGTCACGGATGATCGGGCCCTTGCAAGATCCTGGGCGCTGGGTATCGAGATCGTGCCGACACTGATACGCCTCGAAGAGGGAGAAGAAGTCGAACGTACCGAGGGATGGAGCAGGGCCGACTGGGAGCGAATCACCGGGATGTCTTTAACCGCCGACATACCCGATTTCAGGCCCGGCTGCGGTTCGTGCACCGTTGAACCAGGCATGGGCGAGAAACTGGCCGTGCAGTTTGGGCAGGCGCAATTGCACGCCAGGTGCCTTGAACTCGGCGATGATGAAGATGATATCGAGGCGTGTTTTGACCGTGGCTGGAGTGATGGTTTACCGGTGGTTCCGCCGACCGACTTGCGGGTCCTTCGCATGCTTTCCGGCACCCGGCGCGCGCCTGACGAAATTGTCGGTCAAGTACCACCGGATTATGCGACCTGTACGGTGGAAAAAGTGGCCATTAATGCCGTCATGGCGGGATGCAGGCCCGAGTATCTGCCGGTTGTGATTGCCGCCGTTGAAGCTGCGCTGGTGGATGAGTTCTGTATGCATGGCTTGTTGGCGACCACCTATTTTTCCGGCCCCATGGTTGTGGTAAATGGTCCCCTTGCCCGCGCGATCGGGATGAATGCGCGAGGCAATGCCCTGGGTCAGGGTAATCGCGCCAACGCGACCATCGGCAGAGCATTGCAACTGGTGATCCGGAATATCGGTGGCGGTAAACCCGGCGGAGTGGATCGGGCAGCTCTGGGTAATCCCGGCAAGTACACCTACTGTTTTGCGGAAGACGAAACCCATTCCTGCTGGGAGTCCCTCGCGGTTGAGAAGGGCTACCCAAGTGACGCCTCAACGGTCACGTTATTCGCTGCCGATGGTCTGCAGGGGATTATCGACCAAAAGTCGCGGACACCGGAATCCCTTTGTCGTTCGTTTGCAGCCGCACTGCGAGTGGTGGGGCATCCGAAGATGGTGATGGCCGCGGATGCGTTTCTGGTTGTCTCTCCCGAACACGAACGCGTTTTTCGCGAAGCAGGTTGGTCTAAAAGTCGGGTCAAGGAGGAATTGCATGAACTGCTGCAGATTCCGGGGGAGGAGTTGATTGCCGGCGCCGACGGTATTGAAGAGGGGCTGCCTGAAAAACTGAAGGACCAAACGCTGCCCAAGTTTCGTGAAGGTGGATTGAACATCGTCCGCGCCGGTGGGAGTGCCGGACTGTTTTCTGCGATAATCGCCGGATGGGGCGCAAGTGGTGCGACAGGCAGCTCGCCTGTCACGCATGAGATCAAATTACGATAGATCAACTCATTACAGGAGAATACGTAATGACGATAACTTTGAGAGACCCGACATCTGAACTGTCACCGCAGACCCGGGAACCGTTGGAACGACCTGACGACCTCGAGGGGTTGACGGTAGCACTGCTGGATATTTCAAAACCCCGGGGCGATGTTTTTCTGGATCGAATTGAGGATTTGTTGGCTCAGCGAGGCGCCAAAACGCGACGCTATAAAAAACCGACATTTACCCGTGTCGCTCCCGTTGAACTCACTCAACAGATCGCCACCGAATGCGACGTGGTTGTCGAAGCACTGGCGGACTGAGGATCCTGCACGTCGTGCAGTTTGCATGACATACTGGATCTCGACCGGCGCGGCATACCGGGTGGCTTTGTCGCCACCGAGGAATTTGTGGAAGCGGCTGCGGCACAGGCAACCTCCCTGGGCTTTGATCCACGCAAGGTGTTCGTCGGGCATCCGATTCAGGATCGAACCGATATAGAAATGCAACAGATTGCCGAGGACGCATTCGAGTCTGTTTTGGCATTGATATGCAAGCCATAGCATAGTAACGGGCCCGGTTCTGATATAGTGGGACAGAGCGCCGAAGCTGGCGCCCAACCGAACGAGCTCCGTCAGGGGTTATTTGGGCTGCATTCGGATACCCGCATCCAGCCGGATGGTTTCTCCATTGATGTAGTTGCAGTTGACCAGATATGCCACTGTCTGTGCGAAGGCGGGCGGATCGCCAAGACGTTTTGGAAACTGGGTCATTTCGATTAATGGTTCCCGGACCTGGGGTGGTGCGGCCTGCATCATGGGCGTCTCAAAAATTCCCGGTGCTATGGTGCAAACGCGTATTCCCTGTCGGCTTAGATCTCTGGCAATCGGCAAGGTCATACCGGCAACGCCGGCCTTGCTCGCACTGTAGGCAGCTTGTCCAATCTGGCCGTCGAATGCGGCAACAGAAGCAACATTGACAATGACACCCTTTTCTCCGTCATCCGTTGTGGGCTCGTTGTTCTGCATGACTTCCGCGCATAAGCGCAGAACGTTGAAGGTGCCGATCAGGTTGACACGAACCACGAATTCGAAAGTCTTGAGGGGCATCGGACCTTCTTTGCCGACGGTTCTTGCTGCAGAGCCGATACCGGCGCTGTTCAGGTTGACGTGAATCGCGCCGAACGTCTCGACGGTTTGGTCAATCGCGGCTTTGACTGCGTCCTCGTCTGCAACGTCACCGGACGCGAAGCTTGCATTGGCTCCTAGCTCTTCTGCGGTTTGTTTGGCGTTGTCTTCATTAAGGTCAAAGACCATCACCTTTGCGCCGGCATTAATAAAGTTCTCGGCAGTTGCACGGCCGAGCCCGGAGGCACCGCCGGTAATAAAGGCGACCTTGTCCTGTAATTCCATAATGTCTTCTCCCCTGATTTAAAGCCACTAAAGTATAATGCGAGCCTGCTCGAGACACAATGACCGGTGTGTGAGGTATAATTCCCTGAACGTCCCGAGCAAAGGGTTTGCTAAACAATATTGTTGAGTTTTATCGAAGAAGATTTTTCCCTTGTACACAGGAATACGTTAGGCATACAAGCACGGGCGCGATACTTTGCATCCGCTCGTAGCGTCGAGGAGATCCGTGAGGCATTGCGCTTTGCTGGAGATCGTCATCTGCCGGTGGCAGTCCTGGGTGGCGGCAGCAATACTGTATTTGCTGATGATTATATTGACGGACTTGTTCTGGCGGTTGACCTTGAAGGTGTGCACTTTCATGGCAGGGCCGTGGAAGTGGCAGCGGGGGAAAACTGGCATGAGCTTGTCATGGAAACGCTACGCCGGGACCTTTATGGCCTTGAAAACCTGTCTCTGATACCAGGGTACGTGGGCGCGGCCCCGATCCAGAATATAGGGGCCTATGGCGCGGAACTCGATCGTTACTTCGTCTCTCTCGATGCTATAGATCGGCAATCACTGGATCTGGTCACAATGGATTCCGCGGACTGCCAATTTGGTTATCGGGACAGCATCTTCAAGCACGACTTGAAAGATCGAATGATCATTGTTCGCGTAAGGTTGTCGTTGGACGATACCTTCGAAGCGAATCTGACTTACGACGATCTGCGCACTGAAATCGAGGCAACTCATGGCAGCGCTGGTACAAGCCCAACCGCCATGGACATCAGTGACGCGGTTTGCCGGTTGAGGCGACGCAAACTGCCGGACCCTGAACAGATCGGGAATGTGGGCAGTTTCTTTAAAAATCCGGAAGTCAGTGAAGCCCGATACCGGAGATTGCTTCGCCAGTGGCCGGGCTTGCCTTCGTGGCCAACGTCGCGGGGCGTCAAACTGTCTGCCGCCTGGATGATAGAACATCTTGACTTAAAGGGCAGGGCGGTCGGCGATGCCCAGGTATCCAGCCGACACGCGCTGGTTCTGGTCAATGCCGGTCATGCCCAAAGTGCCGATGTGTTGGCACTTGCGGCGACTGTACAAGAGTCGGTCAAAGACAGGTTCGACGTTGAACTGGAGATCGAACCTGTCATTTACCGCCGGATCTAATTCGATTCGGCTCTCGGGGTTTGGTTGAAATCGTCACCTTCTGAGGACTGTTCATTGACCTTGATGTCCCGGGTATGCGTACCGTCGGTCCCTCGCGGGTCGTTTGTCGCTCGTCCCCATGTGCTGGGGTGATCCGAACCAATGGTCCGGGGCTCAGCCGCCAATGGTGGTTCCGGGTTGACCACAGGTACTTCCTGTAGAACCGGTCCGGTAACGGCATCTGCCGGATGAAGCCTCGGGTCATTGGCCGCGCGACCTATAGCTGATGGATGGGGCGGGGGCGATTCGTCCGAAGTCTTTTCTGAAGCGGGGGCGCGTCCGGGTTGCTGCTCCTTGTCTTGCTCCAGGTTGTCTGGCTGTTGAACCGTTCGTTGGTCTTGTTGCTCGGCAACGTCGTCTACAGGCTGTTTCTCATCGAGTTTTCTCTGTGTTTCTGTAGCAGTGACTTCCGCTTGCTCCTCGGCTTTTCTGCTGCGGTTCTTTTGTTGACCCCGTTGTCGATTACCTTGATTACGCTTGTCCCCTTGAGGGGGTTTATCCCCTAAAGGGGGCTTGTCCCCTTGAGGGGGTTTATCCCCAGTGGGGGACTTGTCAGACTGCTGTTCACTTCTGCCCCTGGCCGGGCTTTGATCTTTTTTCGCCCTGGCCTGGTTCTCCTTGCTACCGCTACCTTTATTAGCGCTTTCTTTGGCGGAGGTATCTTTTGCCGGGCTCTGTTTAGCAGAGCTCTCTTTTGCAGACGTTTTCTTTGCAGGGCCCTGTTCGCTTTTGGTGCGCGCGGGGCGCTTTTTCGCTGTACCGCCTGATGATGTTTTTTGGGTCTTGCCTTCGGTGCGCGAGGAAGACTTGCCAGTCGCGGCTGTTTTGCGTGTCTTGCCCGCAGACTCGGGTTCGCTTAACAAACCACTGAACAAGCGGGTGAAAAACCCGGTTGTTTTCTTCTCGGTTGTGTTTTTGTCATCGGTGCCTGTTTTCGCTGCTGGCTCGGTTGCCGCTGGCGCAGGAGCAGGAGCAGGGGCTGATGGAGGCACGGATTTAACTGCCGGTTCTTCTGCGGGGGCGGGCTTGCTGGAGAAGCTTGACGGTTCAACCTCTGTAGCGACAGATATATCGTAACTTGCCTCATACTCCTCATCGTCGGCTGTTCGAATCCGTTCGACGCGATAGTGGGGCGTATCCATTGATGTATCAGGAATCACCACAACTCTTACTTTGTTGCGAGCTTCAATTTCCTGCAGGATGGTACGTTTCTCGTTGAGCAGAAAGGAAGCGACTGATATCGGCAGAAAGGCACGGATCTCGGCACTGGATTCCTTCAGGGCCTCATCCTCGACAAGGCGCATGACGGCCAGAGCAGTAGATTCGATATCCCGGATGGAACCGACGCCATTACATCTGGGACAGACAATTCCGCTGGTCTCGCCAAGTGAAGGACGTAATCGCTGTCGTGACATTTCCAGCAGGCCAAACCGGGAGATATGTCCGACCTGAATACGAGCCCGATTCACTTCAAGCGCTTCGCGTAATCGATTTTCGACAGCCCGCTGGTTTTTTTGTGAACTCATGTCGATGAAATCGATGACAACAAGCCCACCGATATCTCTGAGTCTCAATTGTCTGCAGATCTCATCTGCCGCTTCCAGGTTGGTTTGCAACGCGGTTTCTTCGATGTCGGCGCCGCGCGTTGCCCTGGCCGAGTTGATATCGATCGAGACCAGCGCCTCAGTGGGATCGATACACAGGGATCCACCAGAGGGTAAGGTCACCTGGCGCTGGAATGCTGACTCGATCTGGCCTTCGATCTGATAGCGATTAAACAAGGGTATGTCGCCGTCATATCGCTTGATGCGGTTGGTAAATTTGGGCATAACCTGAGCGACGAATTGGCTCGCTTGTTGATACGCCTCATCTGAATCGATCTGAATCTCATCCACATCGTCACGCAGATTATCGCGTATGGCGCGAATAATGACGTCGCTTTCCTGGTGGATGAGAAAGGGCCCCGGTCTGTCTTCTGCGGCCTTGTTGATGGCGGTGGACAGTTGAACCAGATAATCCAGGTCCCACTGAAGTTCTTCTGTGCTGCGTCCGACACCGGCTGTGCGAACGATCACACCCATGTTCTTTGGAATGTTGAGGGCGGAGAGGGTTTCCTTGAGTTCATCTCTTTCGTCACCCTCAATGCGGCGAGAAATACCACCCGCACGCGCGTTGTTGGGCATCAGGACCAGATAACGTCCTGCGAGGCTGCAAAAGGTTGTGAGGGCTGCCCCTTTGTTGCCGCGTTCTTCCTTCTCTACCTGGACGATAAGATCCGTCCCTTCCTTGATGACATCCTTGATATTCACGCGGCCACCGGCTTTGGAGCCGGATCCGGAAAAATATTCACGGGAGATCTCTTTTAGTGGCAGGAAACCATGCCGATTAGCACCGAAGTCCACAAAAGCAGCCTCAAGACTCGGTTCCACCCGGGTCACTCGTGCCTTGTAGATGTTTCCCTTCTTCTGTTCTCTACCCCGGCTTTCTATGTCGAGGTCGTAAAGCTTTTGTCCGTCTACGAGAGCAACTCTCAGCTCTTCTTGATGAGTTGCATTAATCAACATTCTTTTCATTTTACGATATCACTATGTTCAGGCGGCGCCCGAAAGCAAATACGAAATATCGTCAAATCTGTATAGTCTGGTTACCGTCTAGCGGGTCTCCTTTGATGTCTATTGTCAGCTTCTGCGTCAATAGCGTCAGATTATATCCCTTGGCTTTCGTGTACGGGTGAATACCCCGGGATGAGTATGGCCGGGGCGTTTCCATATTCACTCAACTGGTGCTCGTAAGGCTGTAATCGTACCAACAAAACCGATTTGACGTTTCAAATTTGCGATCCAACGACCGCGTTTTAAACTTCCAGCCAAAACTGGATCCCTTTAAATTCATCTATGCGATAATTCGAATCTTGAAACTGGACTTGACCGGTTTTCAAGATTTCAGGACAGCTCTATTAATTAATTGCCATCAAGGCTATCCGCCGCTAATCATAGCAACAATTGACAAGGCATCAAAGTAGGGATTTATCTTCCAGCAGCAAACCAGGTGACATGGGTCATGAACAATACTGACGGGGGTTCCCGGACTGGCGGCGTGCGATTCATCGAGATCGACGAGGAAAGTGCGGGGCAACGCCTGGACAATTATCTGATCCGGGAGTTAAAGGGTGTACCTAAATCCCGAATTTACAGGATTATTCGGAAGGGCGAGGTGCGCCTGAATAAACGGCGAGTACGCCCCGACACCCGGGTGGGCGCCGGCGATAGCCTGCGCTTGCCACCTGTCAGAACCGGCGTGTCTGCCCCGGTTGAAGGCACAGCTGAGCTTCATAGAATTATAGAAAAATCAATTATTTATGAAGATAATGTAATGTTAATTGTAAATAAGCCAGCCGGCCTGGCGGTGCATGGTGGCAGCGGTGTCAAAGCGGGCTTGATCGAGGCACTGCGAGCTGCGCGACCCAATGCACGACATCTGGAGTTGATCCATCGCCTGGACAGGGATACCTCCGGCTGTCTGATGATCGCTAAGCGCCGAAGCTATCAACGCCTGGTCCAGCAGGCCCTGCGGGAGAAAGCTGGACTGAAGAAGGTGTACCTCGCCATCGTGCATGGCCAATGGCCGATCCGCCTTCGACGAGTGAGTGCGAGCCTGGAACGGCAGGTACTGGCCAGTGGGGAACGAATCAGTCGGGTCTCGGAGGCCGGCAAACGTTCCATGACGCAATTCGAACGCCTGGGTGAGAGCGGCCAGCTCAGTGTTGTGGAGGCGGTTCCGGTTACCGGTAGAACCCATCAAATCAGGGTCCATTGCCAACATGCCGGATATCCGATAGCCGGTGACGAGAAGTACGGCGATGAAGATCGGGATCGACGCCTGAATCGAAAAGGTTATACGAGGATGATGCTGCACGCGCACCGTCTGGAGATTCCTGCATTGGGAGATTATCCGCCGGTGTCTGTAGAGGCGCCGCTGGATCCTATGATGGCGTCATTGGTAGACGCCTTACCGGACTGACAGTCCACCAGACAAATCGCCATGGACAGGCTATGTTGCTGAATATGTTGCTGAAATTGTGTAATTTTCTTTTGACACGTAAAGGTCCGGCGCCTAATATGCGCCCCTTATGTTAACAGGGTCGCTTCCGAAACAGGTTGAATACCGGAAATTGGCGAGGGATCGTACCCGCCTGGCGGGTGACCTGTCGATTGTTCAATTGTCCCGGTTTGCCGATTGTCTGGCGAGTCATCAGGGTCAAGTCCAGGTCACGCTCAAATTCGTCAAAGGGAAGGGTGGTACGACACGGGTCGTTGGCGACGCCAGTACCGAAGTCACCGTCACCTGTCAGTATTGTCTGGAAGAGATGAAGGTCCCGGTAGAGGCGAGTATCAACTTGCTGATTGTTGAGAGTACAGAGGCGCTGCTGGCATTGCCTCAGGGGCAAGATGGCCTGGTCTGTGAAACGGAGCACCTGCAGCTGATTGATGTGTTCGAAGATGAATTGATCGTCAATCTGCCCATGGTGCCGAAACATACCGATGGGCAATGCCTGGATGTCGCTGGCTATGTGCCCACGGATGTCCCGGGCCGAACCGGTGAAGAACCGACAGCAGAGACGCACCGCCCGTTTGCGGGCCTGAAAAAAGATTTAAATTTGAAAAGGAGTTAGAAATGGCTGTTCAACAGAACAAGGTGACCCGTTCCAAACGTGGTCGACGCAGATCGCACGACTCACTGTCCAAGCCTACCTTATCTGTCGATACGACAACGGGGGAAACCCATCGCCGTCATCAGGTCACGGCTGACGGCTTCTACCGGGGTAAAAAGGTCATCCACACCGCGGACGATTGATTCCGCTTATGCGGATCGCCATCGATGTGATGGGCGGTGACCATGGCCCGGAAGCCGTAATGCCGGCTGCCTTCCGCTGCATCAGGGAATTTAATGAATTGAACCTGATACTCGTCGGTGACGCCGAGTTGATTCGCCCGCATGTTGTTAAAGCGGGTACTGAACGTATTCAGATACATCATGCCTCCCAGGTTGTCGAGATGACCGACAAACCGTCGATTGCCTTACGTCAAAAGAAAGATTCGTCCATGCATCTGGCGATAGATCTGGTCAGGAAGGGTGAGGCAGATGCGTGTATCAGTTCCGGTAATACCGGGGCCCTGATGGCGATCGGCCGTCATCTTTTGAAAACCCTGCCAGGGATCGATCGACCTGCCATTATCAAGGCGATTCCCTCTGCACGGGGTAAGTGCTACCTGCTGGATCTGGGTGCGAACATCAATTGCGATGCCGAAAACCTGATGCAATTTGCTGCGATGGGCAGTCTTATGTGTGAGGCCGTTGAAGGCATAGAAAGTCCCAGAGTGGGTCTGTTGAATATCGGTGAAGAGGAAATTAAAGGCGAGGACCAGGTCAAAGTTGCTGCCGAGGTATTGAAACGTAATTCGCTGATAAACTTTATTGGCTATGTCGAGGGCGACGGCATCTATATGAGTGATGCGGATGTCCTGGTCTGTGACGGCTGGGTGGGGAATGTCGCCTTGAAAACCAGCGAGGGTCTGGCAAGATTCTTCAGACAAATGATCAATCAGGCATTTGAGCGTAATATGGCCACCAGACTGGCTGGTGTATTCGCAAAACCGGTATTGAAGAGGCTGCATCAGCAGCTGGAACCAGAACAATACAATGGGGCGACGTTGCTTGGCCTCGCCGGCACGGTGATCAAGAGTCATGGCAATGCCACGCCGGCGGGTATTTACCAGGCAATCGTTGAAGCGATAAAAGCAGTGGAACAGGACGTGCCGAGCCTGATCCGTACGCGGATCGATAGTATCCTGAGTGCTTGTGACTAAAGAACAGCAGCATCAAATAATTAATCAGTTATAAAAAGTGAGATTAGCAATGAGCAACGTAGCATTTGTCTTTCCTGGTCAAGGCTCTCAGGAAGTTGGCATGCTTGCGGATCTGATGTCGGACTCGTCGATCGTCGTCGACTGTTTTGCCGAGGCGTCGTCGGTGTTGGGTTATGATCTGCGTGACCTGGTGCTAAATGGACCAGAGGATACGCTCAATCAAACCGAATATACTCAGCCAGCATTACTGACGGCAAGCATCGCTATCTGGCGGGTCGCTGTCGACCGGGAGGTCAAGACACCTGATCTCGTTGCCGGCCACAGCCTTGGAGAATATTCGGCATTGGTCGCAGCTGAGTCGCTTGAATTTGCCGACGCGGTTGCACTGGTACAAAAACGGGGTCAATTTATGCAGAATGCTGTGCCGGTTGGAGAAGGCGGAATGGCTGCAATTCTTGGGCTCGATGACGTCGAAGTTGTTGAAATTTGCCAGAAGTGTAGTGATACAGATCAAGTGGTTCAGGCGGCCAACTTCAATGCACCCGGGCAGGTGGTTATTGCAGGTCACAACAAGGCGCTAAACATGGCGGTCGAGGCGTGCAAGCAAGCAGGTGCAAAAAGGGCGATGCCATTAGCGGTGAGCGCGCCTTTTCATAGTGAATTGATGGCACCGGCGGCGGAAAAAATGGCCGGGGTATTGGCTGATACCTCGGTTTCAAAGCCCGTCATCAGAGTCGTCCAAAACGTGGATGCCAGGGAACATGACGACCCGGTAGCGATTCGCGGAAATTTGGTTAAGCAGATGTGTAGTGCCGTGCTGTGGACTGATACTATTAAACTCTTGGCAGCTAACGACGTACATCGGATCGTCGAATGCGGTCCGGGCAGGGTTCTGTCAGGTCTTAACAAGAGAATAGACAAATCGCTGGAGTCCTTTTCAATGAATTCGGTTGAATCTATCGAGTCGTCGCTTCAGGCACTTGCCACATGAGTATGAATCACATAGCTAATCTTGAGGGTGAAACCGCACTGGTTACGGGAGCGAGTCGAGGTATCGGCAACGCTATTGCGACCCAACTGGCCAATCTGGGTGCCAGGGTGCTCGGTACCGCCACCTCGGAACGTGGCGTTGGCGCCATAAACGAGACGTTGGGTGAAAACGGTCAGGGGTATGTTCTTAACGTAACTGACGATAATTCTGTGGCCACCTTCTTCGATACAATCAAGGATGAAAACTCGCCGTTGATTCTAGTCAATAACGCTGGAATCACACGAGACAATATTATTCTGAGAATGAAATCGGAGGAGTGGGACGACGTAATCAACACGAACCTGAATGGCATTTACAGGCTGACCCGGTCTTGTTTACGTGGTATGACAAAAGCCCGCTGGGGCAGGATAATAAACATCACGTCCGTGGTGGGTAGTATGGGCAATGCCGGACAAAGTAACTATGCGGCAGCGAAGGCCGGGGTCGAAGGATTTTCTCGCGCGCTCGCGAGCGAGGTGGCATCCAGGGGTATCACAGTAAATTGCGTCGCACCCGGTTTCATTTTGACGGATATGACAACCAAAATATCGGATGATCAAAAAGAGATGCTCTTGTCGCGAATACCGTCAGGGAGGTTGGGAGAGAGCGCCGAAGTCGCGGCACTGGTCGGCTTCCTTGCTGGTCATGCGGCGGGCTATATCACCGGGGAAACGATTCATATTAACGGTGGCATGTATATGGGGTAGTTAGCAACTACCTGAAAACAGACAATTTTTATGCTTGCTACTATCTTGGCGCCACTTTCCGGACAAACTAAATACAAAATACTTGATCGGGGAACAGGCATTTCATTAAACTAGCGCAGCTTGACTGCAATACGTAGGAGTGAACCAGAGCATGAGTACCACACAAGAACGAGTGATGAAGCTGGTCTGTGAACAGTTAGGAGTAAAAGAAGAAGAAGTTACTGCGGAAGCTTCGTTCGTCGAAGACCTTGGGGCTGATTCTCTTGATACTGTCGAACTGGTTATGGCACTGGAAGAAGAATTTGAAACAGAGATTCCAGACGAAGAAGCCGAGAAGATCACAACCGTCAAAGAAGCCATCGATTATATTAATTCACACACGTAGTCAGGTGCTTTAGACAGCGAAGCCGCATTTGCGAGTTCGCAGTGCGGCTTTTCTGTTTTCTGAAGGGCTTAAAAGGGCTGTCGACGGGCGACTGTCGCCTGGTCGATTGTGTGGATGGTGGAGGAACCCGTGAGCAAACGCAGAGTTGTTGTAACCGGCATGGGCATGATCACGCCCCTTGGCGCGTCCATGGAATCGACCTGGGAAGGAATCCTTGATGGTCGCAGTGGTATCGGTCCCATCAAGTCCTTCGATACCGAAGGCTTTCCCGTTCGCTTTGGCGGCGCAGTACCTGACTTCGAGATTGGTGAATATCTATCGCCCAAGGAAGCGCGACGGATGGACGGGTTTATCCAATATGGACTCGTCACTGGCGTTCAGGCTATGCACGATGCAGGTCTCGAGGTAACAGATGAAAATCGGCACCGAATCGGTGTGGCGGTAGGATCGGGAATCGGCGGGATCGCCACGATCGAGACTTGCCACGATGTGGTGACGAATCGCGGGCCGTCAAAAGTCTCACCTTTCTTTGTGCCTTCTTGCATTATTAATATGGTCGCGGGTAATCTGTCTATCATGTATGGATTGCAGGGTCCCAATATCGCAATCACGACCGCATGCACAACTGGCACGCACAATATTGGCTTCGCGGCCAGAATGATCGCCTACGGCGACGCAGACGCGATGCTCGCCGGTGGTGCCGAAAAGTCGACCGCGCCTACGACACTGGCCGGCTTTGCGTCCATGAAGGCGCTATCGACGCGCAACGATGCCCCGGAGTTGGCCAGTCGGCCCTGGGACAAGGAGCGCGATGGTTTTGTACTCAGCGATGGTTCGGCTGTTCTCGTGCTTGAGGAATACGAACATGCAAAAGCACGCGGAGCAAATATCTACTGTGAGATTATCGGCTTTGGTATGAGTGCCGATGCCACTCACATGACTACACCGGCGGAAAACGGTGCCGGCGCCATGGCATCCATGAATAATGCGCTTCATGATGCCGCAATCGCTCCGGCTGAACTGGACTATATTAACGCCCATGGCACGTCTACGCCGTTGGGTGACGTGGCGGAAACCATGGCCATAAAAGGGGTGATGGGCGCTGGGGCCAACGATGTAGCGGTCAGTTCCACCAAGTCCATGATCGGTCATCTGCTGGGCGCGGCCGGGTCGGTGGAAGCGGTGATAAGTATTCTGGCTATTCGCGATCAGGTAGCCCCGCCAACGATTAACCTTGATAATCCCGACGAAGGTTGTGATCTGGACTATGTTCCACATACGGCGCGGGAAATGAAGATTGGTACAGCCTTGTCCAACTCATTTGGCTTTGGTGGTACCAACGGTACGCTGATTTTCAAACAGCTGGACTAAATGCTGATTAATGGCACGTTTGCAGAGAGCATCCATGCCGGAGACCGGGGCCTTGCCTACGGAGACGGCTTGTTCGAAACCATTCGAATTGCTGCCGGCGAGCCGGTCCTGCTGGGGGAGCACCTGGAGCGCCTGCGTGAAGGATGCCAGCGGCTGGAGATCGAGGTATCCATTGCCGATGTCGAAGCTGATTTCCAAAGGCTTCTGGCCGGCAGCGAATTTTCTGATGCTGTTATCAAACTGATCCTGACCCGCGGAGTCTCCGGGCGCGGCTACAGATTCGAGCCAGGTGGTCAACCCACGCGGATTGCCGAAATCAGTGCGTATCTACCCGAGCTGGAACCGGGAGAACAAGGTGTTGCGACTGTTCTTTGTGAAACCCGTTTGGGCATCAATCCGGACCTGGCAGGTATCAAGCATCTGAATCGTCTCGAGCAGGTCATGGCGGCACGGGAAATCCCGGTGCACGATTATCGAGAGGGACTGATGATGAGTCAGACGGACGAACTTATCGAAGGTACCAAAACCAATCTGTTTCTGGTGGAAAACGGCCAGCTCGTCACACCCTCGCTGCAGCATTGTGGTGTCAAGGGCACCATGCGTAAATTTTTACTTGAGCGGATATCGGGCTCGACGAGCCCGGTGTCGCTGGCGAGACTGGAACGCGCAGACGAAGTCTTCGTGTGCAATAGTGTCATCGGGATTTGGCCCGTAAATAGCCTGGCTATGGCCGGGCGCGAGTCATTGACCTGGCCCGTTGGCTCGATCACGCAATCTGCTCGCCAACTGGTCGAGAAGGAGACCGGTATTACCGGGTGAATCATGAAGATCCGCGTTTTACTGTACGTCGCCGTTGCTTTAATTATCGCCATGATTGTCTACGTGGATCATGAGCTGGATAAACAGATTACAGTGCCAGCGGAGGGTCGGATCTTTCGGATCGAATCCGGTAGCAGCGTGCGGTCGGTCATCGCGAAACTGGCTACCAGCGGCATCATTGAAACCAGCCCGATTGTGACCCGCGCCTACGGGCTTGCAAACCGGTTTATGGGAACAATTAAGACCGGCGAATATCGACTAACGCCGAACATGAGTCTGCGCGATGTATTGGCGCTTTTTCGTTCCGGTAAAGTCGCACAACGTCAAATTACATTTGTTGAAGGATGGCGCTTCTCGCAGTGGCGCGAACATCTTGGAAACAAAGAGCATGTAAAGCAGACGCTTGATCGGGAAAGTGACTTCGCTATTATGAAGTTATTGGGTAACGATGGTGTACATCCCGAAGGTCAATTTTTTCCCGATACCTACCATTTTCCCGCGGGTGAAACAGACCTTTCAATACTGCGGCGAGCTCACAAGCGAATGCAGAGAATATTGCAAACCGAGTGGCAGCGTAGAAGTGCGGGAAATCTGCTTGAGTCGTCCTATGAAGCCTTGATACTTGCTTCAATTATCGAAAAAGAAACCGGATATCAACCGGATCGTCCGCGCATTGCACGAGTATTCATTAATCGTCTGGAACAAAATATGCGGTTGCAATCCGACCCGACCGTTATTTATGGGCTGTCTGAACGATTCGATGGTGATCTGCTGCGAGTTCATCTTAAGGATGACTCACCTTACAATACATACAGGCATCGGGGATTGCCACCTACGCCCATTAGTAACCCTGGACGTCCGGCTATTCGTGCGGTCATGCAACCGGCCGCTGGAGACCATTTATATTTTGTTGCAAAAGGTGATGGTACCAGTCACTTTTCATCGACCCTGGCAGAGCACAACGAAGCGGTTACCCGTTATCAGAAAAGTGGTAGGGTAGAAAATTACCGAAGCGTACCCGGGGTGGAGCAATGACGGGCAAAGGGCGGTTTATCAGCATCGAGGGTGTCGAGGGTGTTGGCAAGACCACGAATATTCAGTATATCGAATCGATTCTTCAGGAACATGATATTGAACATGTTTGTACCAGGGAGCCTGGTGGTACGCCGTTGGCTGAAAAGATACGTGAGTTATTGCTGGATCGCGACGATACAACCATGCAGCCCGTAACGGAATTGTTACTGATGTTTGCGGCAAGGGCGCAGCATGTTGCTGAATTTATTCGTCCTCATCTCGATTCCGGAAGATGGGTGATCTGTGATCGATTTACGGATTCGAGCTATGCGTATCAAGGGGGTGGACGTCAAATCAGCCTTGACGTTATCGCCAGCCTGGACGAACTGGTATTGGACGGTTTTCACCCTGATATAACCATTGTCCTGGACCTCCCGGTTGAAGAGGGCCTGCAACGTGCAAATGATAGAAGTGCCGAGGATCGTTTCGAACTGGAAGATATCAGGTTTTTCAACCGGGTCAGGCGTACCTTCCTGCAACTGGCGGAAAAAAATAGCCGCTATCACGTGGTCGATGCATCTCGGAATTTGACGGAAGTGCAACAGCAAATCCGTGAGGTAGTAGAGGCGGAAATCAGGATCCATGCATGAGGGAAAACGAGTTTTTACCCTGGCACAGGGAACAACAAACACGTGTCCTTGACCAGCATAAGGCAGGCAAACTGCCTCATGCGATGCTAATGGGCGGGCCAGCGGACGTAGGTAAGCGACAATTTGCAGGCGCGTTGGCGAGTTATCTGTTGTGTCAACAACCTCGCGATGGTGGCAGTTGCCTGGAATGTCCGATGTGTCATCTGGTGTCGGCGGGATCTCATCCTGATCTTCGCTGGATAACGCCGGTCGACTCAAAGTTGATCAAGATCGAACAAATTCGTGAGTTGATCGATTGGGCGTCACAAACCGCACAAATGGGGGGAATGAAAATAGCGATTCTGACACCCGCCGAACAGATGAATAATCAGTCGGCTAATGCCTTGTTGAAGTGTCTTGAGGAACCGGCCCGCAATACCGCATTGATGCTCGTTAGTGATCAACCGGGACGCCTTCTCCCAACCATCAGGAGCCGGTGCCAGCGTCTCGATTTCCCTGTTCCAAAAGCGGAAAATACGCTGGCATGGTTGCGGAGCAAGATTGATTCTGGTGAAGACCCTGAACTTTTGCTGGGCATGGCCGGTGGGGCGCCACTGGCCGTGGTGGAACACATTGACCAGGAATACCTTGAACGGCGCAGAACTCTGATGGCTGCTGTACAGGCAATGGTAAAAGGCCACAAACCCGCCGGGGAAGTGGCCGGGAGCGTGACGTCGAGTGAGCCGTCCGAAGTCCTGGAGATGCTTGAAGGGCTGTTTATTGATGCCCTGAAAGCCCAGACGACAGGAAGTGAAAAGTATATACGAAACAAGGATATAATGGATATTGTTAATAATGTATCTGAAGCTTTTGAGCGACACTCCCTGGTGGAAATAATTGACCGTATTGGCTTGGAGCGGCGCGCGGTACAAGGTCCTTCAAATCCCAACGTACAGCTGCTGCTTGAAGGAGTATTAATCGAGATGAGCAACAAAAGAGGATAGTGCCTGGTGGTTGTAGATTGCGGGTGCATGGTGCAGAATTTCATTGGTAACATTTTGGGAAAGATTGAATGGGTAAGTTAGCCAGAGGCGGCGCCAAGAAAACCATGATCGCACTGACGATCAAGGATAAGGTGGTGCTGCACAATTACTATATGCCATTCATAAAAAATGGCGGATTGTTTATCGCCAATCGTACGGAATATGAATTGGGTGATGACGTGTTTATCCTGCTTAACTTGATGGATGAATCGGAGAAAATTCCTATTGCGGGGAAGGTTGTCTGGCTCGCAAAAAAAGGGGTCAAGAGTCCTCATACGCCGGGCGTCGGTATTCAGTTCAGCGAACCGGACAGTGTCGCGAGAAATAAAATAGAAACGTATCTTGCGGGATCGTTGGGATCGTCCAACGCAACCGCGACTATGTAAGCAAGCCGGTAATTAGCATCAGGGATTTCACATGACTTATTGTTTGGCGATCAGCCTGGATGCCGGACTATGCTTCCTCTCGGATTCTCGAACTAACGCAGGTGTCGATAACGTTAGCACCTACAGCAAGATGCATACGTTTGGAATTGATGGAGAGAGGCAGTTTGTTATTCTTTCTGCGGGGAATCTTGCGACAACTCAGGGAGTCATTGGGCAGCTCAAAAAGGATCTGGAACATAATCCCGATATGAATTTACACACCGTGGACGATGTTGCCGACGCCGCTGATTACCTGGGTCAGATAAATAGAAGCCAGCAGGAAAAACACAAGGATGGTGAAACGACGTTTGAGGCGAGTTTTATCATCGGGGGGCAGATTAAAAACCAGGAACCCGCCGTTTATCTGGTTTACTCGCGTGGCAACTATATTACCACCTCGGAGGATACGCCGTATTTGCAAATTGGTGAAAGCAAATACGGCAAGCCTATACTTGACAGAATTATCTCACCGGAATCCAGCCTGGAAACTGCAGCCTTGTGTGGTCTTGTTTCCATGGATTCGACAATGCGCAGTAATCTGACCGTAGGGCCACCCATCGAAGTTGTTGTTTATGAAAGGGACAGCCTTATTATTTCACGACGCTATCGCTTCGAGGAGTCCAGCGAGTACCTCAGACAACTCAACAAAAGCTGGGACGCCAGACTCAAGGAAGCCTTCAACAGCTTGCCTCCAATCGTATGGAGCGCCAATTGGGACCGTTCCCGGGAAAACTCCGGTTAATTATCCGGCCTTTAATTTGCCAGCTTGACCACGGTCCCTTCGAAAGTTACCCCTGCCATAATATTGCCGGCGCCGCAGATATAGTCTGTTGAGCTGTCCAGGTTGTTGCCCCTGTAGATGCTTCGAAGTCCGATTACAGCATCACCGCCTTCGGACATGGCACGTTGTTGAAACTGGATCATTGCGGATAGAAACGCTCTCTCACATGCTTCCTTCTCGCTTTTCATAAACGCATTGGTTTTCTTGTTAGAGGTGAAGGTACCGAATCGGGTTGCGACGTCCGGATGCGATTCGTCGCCAAAAAAGAACTTTACTTCGCCTGTCAGCTGGTTTCGTGCGTCCGAAGTCTGCATGGCATCCGAAACAGGAAACTGAACGTGGTCGTCGCGGGCATTGGCTGCCAACGACACGACCAGCAACATGGCAAATGTTGTCGTCATGAAAAGTCCGAATATCTGGTGGTTGGCGTATTTCACATCTTCCCCTTTTCTTATTATTGCAACGACAAAATGCTAACACCTTGATTTGGAGATGGGAATAGGGGCGCAAGCAGCGTGACTCTGCCGCTGCCAGTTGAAGTGCCCTGGTGGCCCACCGAAAAATTGTAAATCGCCCCGCTCTTGCCGGTCATGGCGATGTCTACCTGTATAAGCAGTGGAGAGGTCAGCGTATCCAGGTTGACGTCGGGCAGATGTATGTTCCTGAGCGCGCCCACGACCATTGGCTGCGTAGCGTGAAGGACAGCGGTAAGTGCTGCATGAAGTGCCATACATTGGGCAGCGTATTCAACCAGGTGAATGCAATGCAGACCTTTCTGACCTCGAAGCGGGTTGTCAGGCGCTGTATGGCTCATTGTCCTGGCGGCCAGGGTTTGCTGATCCCAGTCAACGATCTCGTCAATCAGACTCATTCCCGGACCATGTGGTATCAGTGTCGATATCTCTTGTTGCTTCCGCATCAGATTGGATACACCATGTAATGACGTAATCTACTATGCCCGAGTCATGCTTGCGCAACAAGATGACGCCCGGCAACCTGGTTGCTTGTTAAAATAACAGGTTCTCAACAAATGATCGCTGTGTTTAAATATTCACTCCCAGCCACTGTTCATGTCGGAAGATATAAATGTCCTTGGAATGTATGCTGATCAAGGCCGATAGCATTGACGAAATTGCACCAAAGGCATTATTGCTCGTTGATCCATTCGTTAATAATGGCGGCCATCCCGTTTTCACGGGACTCACTCATTTGGGTGCAAAACCGTTTGAACAAGCGAGGGAAATCTGGTTAACGGGGAATCATGTGGAGTCAGGCACGACCGGTGAAGTGTCCTGGTCTGCCAACGAAAAAGATCTGTTTGTTAGTACGACGATATCTGAACAGCTACCCCTTGAACCAGCCACTAACCTGGCTTATCACAGGCTTTTCGATTTTCTTGATCAGTTCGAGGATATGACGATCTGCCGGATATGGAACTTTATTCGTGATATCAATGCCATGGAAGATGGCATTGAACGATACCGGAGCTTCAATAACGGCCGCTTGAACGCGTTTAATGATCGACTCAGGCAAACCCGGTATCCATCCGCGTGCGGGATTGGAACACAAGCGAGCAGCTGTATATATCTTCAGGCGACGCGGAATAAGGTGCGGTTTTTCGAGAATCCGCGCCAGATCAGCGCATATCGGTATCCCGGTCAATATGGCCCGACCAGTCCATCATTCTCGAGAGCATCGTTGGTATTCGATGGTACGCAGGGCCGAATATATGTTTCCGGTACTGCGAGTATTGTTGGACACGAGTCTCTGCACGAAGGAGATGTCGAGGGTCAACTCGACACGACAATTGCGAACTTTAACCACTTGTTGAGGACCATAGAAGGTGCTGACGAGGTTACCGGACAGGTGGTCATGTCGTTATTGAAGGTTTACGTCAGGCATGAAGAGGATCTCTCGGTTACCAGACAGACTATTGCCAGGGCATTTCGTGGCGTACCGATGCAGTTTCTAAGGGGAGATATCTGTCGAAAAGAGCTCCTTGTCGAGATTGAGGGTGTCGCGGAGGTTTCAGTTGAGGAGAGGAGTTAGACGAACGCTAAGAATACTGGCGACCGGCTTCAGTTTTGTAATTTTTGGTGTCACATGCATCGTTTTGGTCGTTGTCATTTTTCCGGTCGTATGGATGACCTCGGTATCAGCTGAGAAACGCCGGCTGACAAGTCGACGCGTAATTTCGTTTTCCTTCAGGTCATTTAGTCGCATGATGTATCGACTTGGGTTGATGACTTACGACATTCGCAACCTGGAGCAAATCAAGGGTGGCTGCGTGGTCATTTCGAATCATCCGACCTTGATCGATGTTGTTTTCTTGTTGGGCTGGATTGAGAATGCATCCTGCATTTTGAAGAGCGCTTTATTCAGGAATCCTGTTACCCTCGGTCCTGCGACTGCCGCCGGATATCTTAATAATGATTCCACTGACCTGTTAAGCGAATGCTTGCACAGCCTCGAAAATGGTTTTCCTTTACTTGTATTTCCCGAAGGGACGCGCACCAGACCCGGTGAAAAAATGAGCTTCCGGCGAGGCGCGGCCAATATAGCGCTGGCCGGCGGTACCGAAATCCTCCTGGTGACCATTACGGTCGATCCCGTCACGCTGGTCAAGTATCAGCCCTGGTGGGCCGTTCCTTCGCGGACACCTCATTATCAAATAGAGTTTCAAGAGCGCTGGAACGCCAAATCTTATCTGAGCGATGACCGACGAAGCAGGCAGGCAAGAAATTTGACGCATGATCTTGAACAATACTACCTCAATATTCTTCCCGTTCAGTGAGGTTGGCCCGGGTGGAGCAGGTGTGTAAAATCGGTGACATACTATCAGCATAAAAATCAGCGTGGGGCGCACGTGACCAGTCAAGAGCAAATATTTTCACAGTTAGTGACAATTCTTGAAGAGTTGTTTGAGATAGACCCTTCAACTGTGAGCATGGAGACTGAATTTTACGAGGACCTTGATATCGATAGTATCGACGCGGTTGATATGATGGTTAGAGTCAAGGAAACCTCAGGCCATCGACTTGATCCGGATGTTTTCAAAAATGTTCGGACGGTCGGAGACTGTGTGTCAGCCATTCACGCGCTCTATCTGGAAGCAGATAATGAGACGTAAGTAACTTGATCTAGCTATTGGAGTAAGATGTCCTGAATTTACCCGAGGTAATTAGTGTTGACAGGGATGAACTGAGTGTTTTGACTCGATTTACAATTTCTTATGACCTTCCTTTTTTTAAGGATCATTTTCCTGATCACCCTGTGGTACCGGGCGTCATTCAAATTAAATGGATATTCGAATTTGGAGCGGACATGATCCCGCCTCATTCGGGGTATACGGTCCAATCGCTTAAATTCATGCGCGCAATGGTACCCGGTCAGACATGCTGTCTGGAAATATCGGATGCCGGGCAGAACGAGCTGACATTCCGGTATTATAATGAGGATTTGCTTTATTCCGGCGGCAAAATCAAGTTCGAGCCGTGAACAGCTATTGCCTGATTGTTCCCATATACAATCATGAAGGCCAGTTTCAACCTCTGGCCGAAAAATTGGCTCGATATCAAATGGAATGCTATCTCGTGGATGACGGTAGTAGCCAGCAATGCAAGGCGGTTATACAGAAGATAACTGAACGGTATTCTTTCTTAAAATTAATCACGCTGGGTACCAATCAAGGCAAGGGTGCCGCTGTATGCACGGCATTAAAGTCGGCCCTGGCTGATGGTTATACCCATGCAATTCAGATCGACAGTGATGGCCAACATTCGCCTGACGACATACCGGCGTTCATCGCTGCCAGTGAAAGACGGCCTCGAGCCGTGATCAGCGGGTTTCGGCCTTATGACAGGTTACCACCATCCCGCCGAAGAGGACGCCGTCTTACGGATGTCTGGGTGTGCATAAATACCCTCTCGATGGCGATAAGAGATTCCATGTGTGGGTTCAGACTCTATCCGTTGAAGGAAACGGTGGAGGTCATCAATACGATGTTTGTGGGCAAACGTATGGATTTCGATACTGACGTGCTTGTTAAACTTTATTGGACCGGCATGGCAGTAGTCCATGTCCCTGTTTCGGTCGAATACAAAGACGGTATTCCTTCCCATTTTGCGTTATGGCGCGATAACCTGCGAATTACCAGAATGCATACAAAACACTTCTTTGGCATGTTAAGACGGTTTCCTGCTTTGATAAGACGGTCTGATGAGTAACCTGATTGACTCGGCGAATTCCGTCCAATCGAGTTTGGCTTCGGGGTTGAGCCTGCTTGTTCTCTGTCTCCCTGGCATGGCTGCGGATAAACAGGCCGAGGCGGGTCAGGCGCAAGGCGATGATATTGAGAAAGTCACGGTCTACGGGGAGAAGGGTGAAGATACGCATATCCTTAACACCACCCTGGATGCGGCCGCCCTGGAACGAATACCGGGGACACAAGACGATGCACTACGCGCTGTTATCACGCTGCCGGGTGTCGCCGTCAACAACGACTTCGAGGGCGGCGTTGCGATCCGGGGATCAAGGCCCGAGGACAATCGCTATTTTCTGGACTTTCTGCCGGTTGGATATCTTTTCCATCTGACCGGGCTCAGTGTTGTCGACACTGATCTTGTTTCTGACTTCACTTTGTATCCTGCCGGTTTCGGGCCGGAATATCAGGAGGTAGTGGGTGCGGTAATCAGTGCAAATACCCGGGACCCGGCGGCTGATGGAATACATGGTTTAGTCGATGCAAGTCTGCTCGATACCGGCGTTGTTATTGAGGGACCAATGACCGATTCACAACGGGGATACCTTTCAGCGAGAGTTAGCTATTACGATCTGATTTTTGGTTCACTCATAGAAGACGCCAACGAAGAAGAGAATGAAGGAACGGATATCGTTCAGTTACCGCAATATCGTGATTACCGTGGACGCTATCAGGTCGACCTTGGAGAGCGCACGACCCTGGATTTCCTCATCGATGGAGCCACTGACGAAGTAGAGCTTCTGTTTGACGAGACTGCCTCGCAGGCTGTGCTTGACCCCGCCGTTAGCGGGAATCATCGATTCGACATTGAATACAACCGACAGGGCGTTGTTTTAACGCATACCGGCCATTGGATTGAAGAGGCCCAGGTCGGGCTAGGTCGAATCGACACATTGGTCAGTGGTCGTCGAGGGGGCGTCGGCCAATTCGAAACCCGCGATACCGAAACACTTCTTCGTATATCGGGTCGCTTTGTTCCTGTAGGTGACCATGAGATCACTACAGGCGGATCTGTCTCAAACCTGGCTGTCGATTACGATATAGTATTGCGTGACAATGGATGTACGGAGTTCGATGTCGATTGCCGATTCAGTGACGATGAGCTGGTGACGACACGGTCATTGCTGGATATTCGTCAACTCGGTTTTTTTCTCAAGGACACGATTCAGCTTACTGATAATATTGCAATCACTTTGGGTGGCGTATACACAGCCGACGATTACCTCGATCGCTCAAGGGTCGAACCACGGTTGCGCCTTGATTGGGGCGTTAGTTCCCGCCTCGCTGTGTCCATGAGCGCCGGCAGCTACAGTCAATTGCCTCTGTTTGAATATATCGAGCCAGGCCTGGGTAATCCCGCACTCGATTATATTGAGGCAGACCACTATGTGCTGGGCTTCGATTACGTGATGAGCATGGGTTTACTGCTCAGCTTCGATGTTTATTACAAGGATTTCGAAAATCTGGTCACAAGCGATCCGGTACAGCGTTACGATAACGATGGTACGGGATATGCCTGGGGAACGGAGTTGATGGTGCGTAAGGGGCTTGGTAATTGGAGCGGCTGGTTGGCGTTGTCATATTCGGAGTCGATGCGCAAGGATACGGATACAGGACAGCAGTTTCCATTCGATTATGACCAGCCGGTGATTGCTTCACTGGTTGCCAAGCATGACTGGAATGAGCGACTCTCTTTCAGCGGCAGGGCTGCGTGGCATTCGGGGCCGCCTGTGACTCCGATAACCGGCGGGGTGGAAGACCCGGACGATCCGGCGGACTTCCGGCCCGTGTACGGCGAAATTAACGGTGATCGTCTACCCGCGTATTTCAGACTGGATCTTCGAGCGGATCTACAACTGACCGAGAGCGGCGATGCGAGTGTTTATTTCGAGTTGGTGAATGTAACCAACCGGGAAAATGTTGCCGACTATGAATACAGCGCCGACTATTCAACTCGGCGAAACGTCGAACAGCTACCAATGCTGGTGTCCGTGGGTATCAAGAAACGCTGGTAAGGATGGTAACTTAAACTCGTCTGAAGATCAGCGAAGTGTTGATTCCGCCAAAGGCAAAATTATTGTTCATGACGGTTTCGCACTCCATCGATCTGGGCTCGTTCATAATGTAGTCCAGATCTCCACAGGCTTCGTCGGGATTGGCGAGATTCCTGGTCGGGGCATACCAGTTTTCGCGCATCATATTGACAGCAGCCCAACTTTCAATCGCGCCACAGCCTCCCAGTGTATGCCCCAAATGTCCCTTCAACGTGCTAATGGGCATCCTGTGACCAAATACGCGTTCTGTGGCCAGTGATTCAGCGATATCGCCGCGGTCGGTGGCAGTTCCATGGGCGTTAACGTATTCCACGGCATCCGGTGGTATGCCGGCATCGTCCAGGGCCAGTTGCATGGCAAGCCCCATGGTTTCCGTGGCCGGCTGGGTAACATGTCCACCATCGGAGTTAGTACCGTAACCGATGACCTCGGCATATATATGTGCGCCTCGCGCTAATGCATGCTCTCTTTCTTCAAGTATCAGGGTGGCGGCTCCTTCGCCGATCACCAGCCCGTCTCTGTCTTTGTCGAACGGACGTGGTGTCGAGCCCGGTGTGTCATTGGAGGTGCTGGTTGCGTATAAGGTATCAAAGACCGCGGCTTCGGTTGGACAAAGCTCCTCCGCGCCGCCGGCAACCATGATCGTCTGCTTGCCGAATTTAATCGCTTCATAGGCACTGCCGATGCCCTGGCTACCGGAGGTACAAGCACTCGAGGTGGTCAGCACTCGACCCTTCAGGCCAAAAAACACGCCAATATTGACCGGCGTGGTATGCCCCATCATCCGGATGTAGGTCGTTGCGGTAATGCCCGTCATGGATTGATTCAACAACATGTTGCCGAATTCTCGTATGGCATCCGTGCTGCCGGTGGAGGAACCATAGGCGACACCCGCCTTGCCGCTGCCAAGAATCGGATCGTCCAGCAGACCGGCGTCCAGCAATGCCATCTCGCTGGCTCTCGTGGCGAGTAGAGAGACTCGCCCCATACTGCGGATCTTCTTTCGGGTGTAATGCTCCGGGAGAACAAAGTCCTTCACGGGTCCAGCCAGGCGTGTATTGAGCTCTGGATAGATATCCCACTCCTTGATGTAGGATATGCCTGTGGCCCTGTCAGTAATGTTCTTCTGAAACTCGGCCCACTGCTGTCCGAGTGACGTGATTGCGCCAAGCCCCGTGATAACGACGCGATTCACTATATTCCCCTCTTAACTACGATGCTTGCCCGATACTACGATGCTTGCCAGATACCCGGTGGCAATCAATCCAATGGTACACTTGATCCCGACCTTCGCAAACTACCAAGTGAAGTTAATCCGATACGTGAGACAATCGGCACCATTGGCCAGTATTGCCACCCACATCGAGGATCATATCCGCTTTGTCATCGCTCGGTGGTGTCTGCCGGGTCCGCGGTTGACCAGAAGTCATAAAAATTGAACCAGTTCAACGGGTATTGTCTGACATGCCGCTCCAGCGCGCTCACATAGTGTGTCACGGCTTGCTCGGCGCGTTGCTGCGTGGTTCCTTCCAGTGATCCCGGGTCAAGGCGCTCGCAGGTAATGGTGTACCTGTTACCACCATTGAAGGTACCGAAACAGAAGATCACGGGTCTTTTCAAGATAATGGCCATCGCCCAGGGACCATACGGAAATCTGGCGTCGGCGCCCAGGAATGTGTGCTCGATAGTTCGTTGCCCGGTCATGACCCGATCCGCCATGATGCCCACCAGATGATTCTCGTCCAGCAGATGGGCCAGCTTCAGCACGAGTTGTGGGCCGGGCGTGGCAGCGTCGACAATCCGGTCCGCCATAGCCGGGTTCAGATGGCGGAGAAAGCGCATGGTGTCGGGATTGTGCTGTTTGTCGAGCAGAATATCGATAGTCAGGCCCCGGGTTCGCTGGCCCAGTACACGGGCGATTTCGAAGCACCCATAGTGGGCGGTGACAACGATTGCGCCCTGGTCCAGGTTCTCGAAATGCTCTTCACCGTGCACGCTGACATTAAATTTGTCCAGCATGCCCGAAAGTATGAAAGTCCTGTCGAGGGTGACAGTGGCGAAGGTGTAGAAGTGCTTGAATATAAGCCACAGGGAGGGTGGGACGCCGTTGATTCTGTGAAGAAACACCCGACTTGCATGGCGCGCCGAACGATCGCGGCAAAAATATACCAGGGTGACCATACTGATTATGCACGCACGAGTGACGGTACGTCCCAATATCCGGGTCGTCCACCACAGCAACGTCAACCAGTACAGGTTCGTTTGCTCTCGCTTGGAAGTCCAGTCGTCCGCCACCTGGATATCAATCGGCTATCAGTGTTGCAAGAAGATATGTTCTGGCTTCATCCTCGAGCCGTACGTTGCGCCTGATCCCGGAGCTGTCCAGCACCAGGTGAAGTTCCTGTCCGGGTACAACAACGTGCTGAAACTTGCAGGATTTTATTGTGTTGGCACGGAACCCGTGTGCGTCGCAGGCGTCGAGAACATATTGTAACAACACGGTTCCCGGGACAATGGTTCGATCAGGGAAATGATCAGCATAGCAGGGGTGCTCGGCCGGTATCTGGAGCTCTATCTTCAGTTCTGTCTTCATGAGCGAGCCGCTTTGAATACCTGGATCAGATTCGCCCTGACAACTTTTCCGGTCTTGTTCCGCGGGATCTCACTAACATGGACGATGGGACGCGGGATAAATGCGGCATCAACCTTGCTCGCGAGTTGCTGCGCTATGTATCTGGAGGTGGCCGTGCCGACAACAACTGCTGCCGGACGTTCAACATCGTCCCTGGGTTCAGGCAGAAATGCGACTGCGTCGTCCACGCCTTCGATGTGCATCATCAAGGAGGTAAGCTCATTGAGTGAAAACCTTTTGCCTGCGACATTCAACATATCGGCGTTTCTGCCAAGCAGTTCGAATCCATGCTCGTCAATTTTAATCCGGTCGGGAAGCTCTATGTCTCCCATTAGATGGGGTGCGCTAACGAATGTAGTCTCGCCATGCTGACTGAGTGTCATGGTTGGCAGCAATTGCCAGCTCGACTGGTTGATCGGCCGGCGGGTCGCCACACTGCCACTTTCCGTGCAGCCGTACAATTCCTCTACCGGACAACCCAGTTCTTGTTCAATGTTTTTGGTGACAGCCTCGGGCAAGGGGGCGGTCGCCGAGATCACTTTGGCCGGTCTCGAACGCAGTTTGCTTCCCATGGCGGCTCGTAGATGAACAGGCGTAGATACAAGAACACATTTGTCCAGTTTCGAAACGCAACGATGAATGTCCCGAGGATAAAAGGGTAGTCGCGCATAGATCGTGGCTCCGCATTGCAGGGCCATCAGTATCGTCATTTCAAGGCCATACATGTGTTGTGAAGGTACAGTACCGACAACCGCGCTGTTCTCGGCAATGCCGAATCGTTCGCCCAGCAATTGCCCAGTGACGGCCAGGAACCCCCAGGGCTTTGGGTGTGGCATCGGGGTGCCGGTAGTTCCTGAAGTAAACGCGATGGCCACCGGTTGATCCGTATCGATATTGGGTACTGTAACAGGTCTGCAATCGAGGTTTAACTTGCGAAGGTCAACACATTTGAATCCCTCAAAATCGGTATCAGTGTCCGTCAAAACAGTGGTTCCCGGATATTGCCCCAGCAACCCGGTAATCGATAGTTCCTGGCTGGTTGGCGGCAATAATGTGATTTTCCCGGATAATATCCCGGCAACGAATCCAAGCAGGAAATGGTATCTGTTTTGACACAGGTTGATGACATGCTTTCCCTCGCCAAGCATTTCGGTCAGGGCATTGGCCGTACCCAGTAATTCTTCCTGGGTCCAGGTATCCGTTCCATCGGTGGCAATTACCCGGGCGCCCTCGAAATTACGGATCAGGGGGATTGATTTCATGATTTCCTGGCTGTGCGGACAATTTGAATATAATCTTTGAAAGAGGGATGTGGATGATCAGGGAATCGGATCTTACGAAACACGAACTCGCCAACGAAGATTCCACCAATTAAAATGGGGTTGGTGATGTTTATAACCCAGGACCAGAGTACGGAATTGGCAAACAGGAACATTAACACCGATTCCAGAGTAAGAACTACGAAAACGATGACCCATAACCATGTAAGGCTACGTGTGTAGTGGCGCATCTCGGCGTTCAATGAACCTTCGGCACCAAGCGCAATGGCGGTCACCATGGGTGTTCTACCGGGGAGCAATGTCGTCCCGAATGCGATCAGTAATACGAGTGGTATTACGGTTGGCAACATGTAGATCAAAACGCTTATCCAGCCGAAGAACCAGACGGCCGCCAGTCCCGTTATGAGCGCCAGAGTCGATATCATTGCGCTCATTCGAAACGCGAGCAAGCCCCGGTAATGAATGCCGATAACCAGGAGCATCAGGGACAGGAGTTTGAATTGTTCTTCCTCCATTAACACAGCTGTGTGTGCAAACAATGGATACTGGAAGATCAGCAGGAACTGCATTTGCGTCCTCAGGTTGGACTATTTTCAATTACATAGTCTGATAATGAGCGAAGGCTGAAAAATATCTTTTTATTATCTTCGTTATCGGCCTCGAGTTGCACCTGATATTCCTTGGCGATCGCAAGCGATATTTCAAGCGCATCGATGGAGTCGAGACCGAGGCTTCTTTCATCTTCGGGGTCGAACAGAGGCGCCTCAGGGACAATATCCTCAGGCGCTACATCTTCGATATCCAATACGTCTACCAATATTCGAGCCAGTTTGGCTTCTGCTGACGTCTGATCGCTCATTTAACCTCCTTGGTCCCGGTGTACTCGCTGAATATGCCAAATATTACGTGCCTCGATGCGTCGGAAAAACCGGCTTCACCCAGTACCTGCACGATTCGCTCCGGCGGCACGCAATTATCGATCGTGTCCCAATAATATTGCATGAGTATTTTAGCATCGACGCTACGACGAAAAATCCGCGCCAGATTCGGAATGATACCTTTGAGATAGAACTTTAACATGGTGGCAAAGACGGGTGATGAAGGCTTCGATATCTCGAGGATAAGGACCTTGCCGCCCGGTTTTAGTACACGCAAATATTCTTCAAAAGTTGTATGCAGGTCGGTGACGTGCCGAAGCGCATAGCCCATGGTCAAGAGGTCAAAGTAGTCATCCGGAAAAGGTAGGGCTTCCCCGAGTCCGAGGGTGGCTTTTTGTACGCCGCGTTTTACAGCCTCGTGTACCATTCCCTCGCTGGGGTCAAGAGCAATGACTTCACCTTGATCGCCGACTATGTTCTGGGCACATATGGAGATAACGCCAGTACCGGCGCCCACATCCAGCAATCTTGTGCCGATCTGGCAACCGTTCCGCTTAAGGGCATCATTCCGATACCATCGGCCGGAGCCGAAACTCATGACATCGGTGATCCAGTCGTAGTGAGATGCGGACGCATTGAACAAAGCGTCGACTCTTTGACGTCTTTCGGTCTCGTTCTGGTAGTAGTGCTTGAGCACCGGGTGTGGGGACTGTCGCGTAAATTTTTGTTGTTCCAATCCGGGCATCCGCATTACAAATTTATCGAGTTACTTTACGCCAGCGCGACATCGCGCGCAATAACACCAGAACGGTAGCGATATTCGGTGTGCCTCGGAATGGTAATGATGCGATAATGCATCGGGAAGGTTTCTTTGGCATGATGAATCATAGAGTAAAAGGGATTATCGGACACCAATGATTGATCATGAAACCGAGCTGTTGGTGCCATTTCATGACGTTGACCCAATGGGCATCGTGTGGCACGGACATTATCTTAAGTATTTTGAGGTTGCCCGTTGCGAGTTGTTGAATGTATTCGAATTTGGGTATATGGAGATGGCGGACTCCGGTTATGCCTGGCCGGTTATTGATACGCGAATAAAGTTTATCCAGCCGCTTCGCTTCGATCAGCGTATTATTGTTACGTCAACTCTTAAAGAGTGGGACTATCGGCTGAAAATAGATTACGTTATCCGCGATAAGGAAAACGGGCAACGTCTTACCAGGGGATATACAATTCAGGCGGCGCTTGATCGGACAACAAATGAACTATGTCTGCCTTTACCAGAAATCGTGAAGACGAAACTCGCCAAGCTGGATAAATAGCCAGATCGATGCGGCCGGGGACTTCATCAATGATTCAAGCCTGTACCCTGTTTGTCATGTTATTTTTACTCCAGGGTAACCATGCCAGGGCGCAGGAACTGGATCTGTCATCAGTGCTGGCGTTGGATAAGCCCATTAGCGGCAATTTTCGCCAGGTGCGATCCGTGTCGGGTATAGAGCGGGATTTTGTGACTGAAGGTAGCTTTACGGTTATAGGTCAGCAAGCGTTGATCTGGACTGTCAAGTCGCCTGCACCCATGCGTATCGCATTTACTGAAGATAGCGTGGAGTATCTCGACGGTGATGACCATATAAACAAGGGCATTTCCCGCTACGTCAGTAGACTGGTCAGAGACATTATGACCCTCCGAATTTTATCCAATGAGGAATTCGACTCCGCCATTACAGGAAATGTTTCCGCCTGGGAGCTGGAGCTGAAGCCTCGACGCAAAGCCGTCAAACGACATCTTCGGAGAGTGGTGATTAAGGGGGACAAATTTATTCGAAACCTGAACGTCGTATCAGGTAACGGAGATCAGACAGAGATCAGTTTCACCGACATTGTGTATCGCGAGGACCTGCCAGAAGGGCTTTGTCAGGCCATTGATATTCAATCCGAATACTGTTCGGGGTAGGTCTGTAATGTATGCCCGATAATACAATTTCGCTCTTGCGGTATCTTCTTATTGCAGTCTGCCTGATAACAGCATTTGCCTGGGTTGACTATTTTGTCGACGATACGCCGGTAATAACCGATATCTCCGTGGTGTTGCCTGAATCCCCGGAACGAACGATTGAGACTCGTGTACAAGAAAATCTTCAAGCTGCTTATGGTGAAAAAATCGTTCTGGCCCTGTTCGGCAAGGAGCAAAAAGCGCTGGAACAAGCATTGAGGGTGGTCCGCGTACATGTGGCGCAGAGCAACGTCATTGATTTAAAGATGCCGGGGGACGATATATCGGAAGAACTGGTGGAACGATTAGCCGCGCATAGATCCGTGCTGTTGAGTGCTGACGATGCCGATCGAATTCGTAATCAGGACTATGACGCTTTTCAGCAGGAGGTCAAACGCTACCTGCATGGTTTTCCGGCGGGCTTGCGTTGGCTACCTTTTAGCGAGGATCCTTATAACCTGTTCGGCCATTTTATAGAGTCGGCTGTCGATGTCCCGGATCTTGCCGTCTATGAAAACTACATGGTGGGGAGCGAAGGGTCTGTGCAAGTGTACTTGTTGATCCTTGAGCCGGCCGGAGGAAGTTTCAGTGTCAACACGCAGCCCCTGATCCTGGACGAATTTCGCAGGATTAACGAGGCAGTGGCTGCCAATACGCCCGACATCGAGGTCGTGACATCCGGGGCATTTTTTCATATCGCAGAAGCCACCCAGCGGTCCCGGTCGGAAATATTGATCATATCTACGGCATCCGTCGGACTCGTATTGTTTATTTTTCTGTTCACGTTTAACCGCATTCGGCCGCTGCTGTTTAGTTTGGCCTCGATTCTTTTTGGCTTTCTGGTGTCTGCCGGTATCACAAGCCTTTTATTTGGACAGATTCATGTGCTCACTCTGGTGTTCGGCACCAGTTTGATCGGGTTGAGTATCGATTATGCTTTTCATTTTCTTTGTATGGGAGATCCACAGTATCTTTCACGGTTGCGCCGGTCTTCTTTGATTGCCCTTACAAGTACGACTATAGCTTATGGGCTTCTGGGTGTTTCCGCGATCAGCGTGCTCAATCAGGTTGCCGTGTTCGCGGTCATTGGTCTGGGCTCGTGCTGGTTGTTCGTGATGGTAATTTACCCGGTGCTGTTCGGTGCCCCTGAAATCATCAAATCCAATGCTATGTTCAATGCTGCAACTTTCATGTCGAATATATGGAATCGTTGGTCGCCGCGCACCTTCGTTATCACGGTTGTGGTTTTCTCGATAGCAGGCGGTATCATCTCCTTCAGCATGGCAACAACGACAAAACGCCTGAACAGCATGTATAAGCCTGACGCCGAGCTGATTGAAAACGATAAAAGAGTGACAGATGTACTCGGTCAATATTCTCCTAATCAATTCTACGTTGTCAGCGGTAATTCTGTGCAAGCTGTACTTGAGGACCTGGAGTCAATGAAGCCGGAGCTGGCAAAACTTGAGCGCTCTGGTGCTATTTCCGGTTATCAACTCTTGAGTGATATTCTGCCGAGCCGGAAAACACAATTGGACAACCATGTGCTTATCCGGCAGGTTTATGGGGAAAATGGCCAGGTTTTCAGTGCGATAGATTTGTCCGACATGGCCAGAGGAAGGCTTCGACAGGCCGTTGCTTCGCCTGACTTGTTAACAGGTGCCGATGTAATAGACGCTGCCGGGTTATTGTCACATCTTTGGCCCGGGCAGGTCGGGGGAAGCTTTGTCGCTACGGTACCGTTAAAGGGTGTGCAGTCGCTGGAAGCGTTGCAAAACGCCCGTCTACCCGAAAGCGCCATGTTTGTGAATCTGGTGGAAAACTGGGCGGAGGCTCTGCAGAAAGAGCTGATCAGTGCATCTTTGATACTGTTGGTGTCCGTTGGGCTCATAGGAGCCGGACTGGTCTTCTGGTTTCAGGCATGGCCCGCTTTACTTATCGCCTATGTTCCCGTCACCTCTGCTGTCCTTGTTATAGCTCTCCTGAGTCTGGCAGGGTACGAAATATCGTTGTTTCATGTGTTTGGTTTATATCTGATTGTCGGGCTCGGACTTGACTATGGTATCTTCATATACCGGAATACGTCCGATGACGATCGATGTTATGTTGCTGTGCTGCTTTCTGCGGGCACTACGATCTTCACGTTCGGCCTATTGTCGCAAAGTGCTACACCTATGATTAGTTCTTTTGGAACAACCATTTTGTTTGGTACTTTGTTGAATGTTCTTCTTGCGTCCGGAATAAGGGGCTTCCACAAGTATGCTAATTAAACCAGAGTTCTTTCCCAACATTGTCGACCTGGTGCCGCATACAGGTGAGATGGTGATGTTGCACCGGGTTGTGTCGTGGCACGGACGTGAAGTGGTTGTTGCAGTGGATCTTACGCGGCCCAACGTTATGGCTGACAAGAATGGGCGGATTCCAGGGTATGTGGCACTGGAATTCATGGCGCAAGGTATCGCTGTTGCCGGGGGCCTTGAACGCCGAGCGCAAGGCAAAGGCCCGATGATCGGCCTGGTGCTGGGTGCACGCAAGTTCCAGGTACTTGTGTCGCACTTTCCCACCGAAGGTGAAATGCATGTGCACGTAAGAGAAACCTTTGCGCAGAATCCTGTTGCTGTCTGTGATGCATCGATCACTCTTGGCAACGAATGTTTGGCTCGAGGAGAAATCAAGGTAACTCAACCGGATAGTGAGGAGATAATCCGGAAGCTGCTGAGGGAGAGGTGATGAACTCTGTGTTGGTAACTGGTAGTAGTCGTGGTATAGGGAAAGCGATCGCTCTTAGATTAGCGAAAGAGGGATACGAGGTTGTTGTCCATTTCCGCGCGGAGGAATCGCAGGCCCGTGCGGTGCGTGAAGAAATATCGAAGACAGGCGGTACGGCTCGATTGCTGCAATTTGATATCGCGGACCGTGCCGCAACTCGCAATGTCCTCGAAGCGGATATCGAGGAACATGGCGCTTACTATGGCGTCGTTTGTAATGCGGGCATAACTCGGGATAACGCCTTCCCTGCATTAACGGAAGAGGATTGGGATAGCGTGCTAACGACCAACCTCGATAGCTTCTATAATATATTGCATCCCGTCATAATGCCGATGATTCGCCGTCGTGCAGCTGGACGTATCGTTACCTTGTCGTCCATGTCCGGCATTGCCGGTAACCGGGGTCAGGTGAATTACAGTGCCTCGAAGGGGGGAATTATTGCAGCAACGAAGGCGCTTGCCATAGAATTGGCGAAGCGAAACATAACAGTGAACTGTGTCGCTCCGGGCCTGATTGAGACCGAAATGGTTGAAAATGCGCCAATTGACGAAGCGCTGAAACTCATACCGATGCAAAGACTGGGTTCACCTGACGAGGTTGCCGGTCTGGTCGCGTTTCTGATGTCTGAAGAGGGTAGCTACATCACACGACAGGTCATTTCCGTCAATGGAGGGATGATATAACCCATACAATCGATGCGAGGGTAAGTCATCGAAAGGTATAAAAAGTATATTCGGTTTCTTTTCTGGTGGGGCCTGGTCTTGCCCACCGTCGCTTTCGTTATTGGCTTTGTATTATTTGCAGGTTATATGTATTACCCCCGTAACCTGGATCGATTGCAGTTTTCCCTTGAAGATCTCGAACAGCTTGATCGCTCAGAC
>JBBDSF010000215.1:0-2574 GCA_040905125.1 Pseudomonadales bacterium
TTGTGGCCAATTCCGAAACCTACAACATGCTGCAGGGACAGTCCCGCATGCAGGAATCGGCCCGATTCGCGTTGAACTTCCTTGGCCGCGGCATACAGATGGCGGGTTATAAGGGATGTTTCTCCCAAAATGAAGAGGTCTATAGTGTGGCCAACAATCCGGACGGCATCCCCTATGAATTCGATGTACGGAGCGGAATGTTTGCCTACGAAGGCTTCGGTGGCGGTGGTGGCTGGTCGCCTGCTATTAACGAAGACGGCCTGACAACTCTGCCCGATACCGTCAATGACGATTGGTTTGAGTCCGCTGTTGTGACCGAGAATAGTGGTGTGCCCATCGATCAAGTTATTCCCGGTACGGATGTACTGACGCTCCGGCGGACCTCCTCCACGGAATATCAACTGGCGGAAGATCATAGCGATCCCACTGAACCGGTAGACGTGGAAACGGGCGATCCAGCATTCGATGTCGGCGATATGGTTCTTATCCATGATTGTGAGAAGTCCACAATTTTCCGCATTACGGACCTGACCATCGACGCGGGGGCCGAGGTAACGACCATTGGTCACTCAATCGGGGGCACTGAGCCATTTGATAATGACCGCGAGACCCTTCCTGAGGTAAACAGGTTTGAAGTGGATGCGGCGGTGAGCCCGATAGAAACGCATATTTATTACATAGCGCCGGGCGCGGGTATCAACAATCAGGATGAATCGCCCCTGTCGCTGTGGCGCAAGTCGAACAGAGGCGCGCCGGTTGAACTGGTGGAGGGCGTTGAAAATTTCAAGCTACTGTTCGGCGAAGACACAAACGAAGATGGCGTGCCGAATGTTTACAGCACGGCAAGCGGAATTTCTGATTACGGAGACGTGGTGACGGTGAGAATCAGCATTACAGTCAACAGCATTGATGATGTGGGCGGGACGTCTGAACCCACTCATGGCTGTATCTCGGATGGCGGCGAACAGCCCTGCATCGATGGCGAGCTGCGCGATGGACTGATACGGCGCACCTTTCACGAAACAATACAAGTCAGGAACAGGGGCTAGACGATGGCTTCCTCGATGATGATCCAACGGCAAAGCGGCGTCGCGCTCTTCATGAGCCTCGTTATGCTGTTGATTCTCACCCTGTTGGGACTCTCTTCCGTTCAAACAACGACCCTGCAGGAGCGCATGTCGCGCAACGCCCGTGATACCAACCTGGCATTTCAGGCGGCCGAGGCCGCTGTCAAGGAAGCAGAGGTAGTGCTGGAAGGTACCACGTCACTGATACCCTACGAGGATAACAATAACGAGGGCAGGTATTATTCGGTCCCACCACCGGACGGCAATGGCAAAGTCGATTTACTGCCATGTTCCATCAATGCCACACCTTGTTTCGATTGGGAAAACGATGGCTGGAGCGAAGGCCCGCGTGGATTCAAGGTCGTTGACAACTCCATCGACGGCGTTTCCGAACAACCAAGATACATGATCGAATTCGTCAAGACCGTCGTCTCCGAAGAGGACCGGCTCAACATCGAAAACATCGGTGGCGGCACCGGCTCCGGTCGAACTCAAATGTTCCGCGCGACGGCACTCGGCTATGGCGGCACGGAAACAGCGCAGGTGCTGATTCAGATCACCTACGGCAAACGGTTTTAGGCAGGGAATCCCATGATAAAAAGACACACTCTTCTTGCGTTTGGCTTCCTGCTCTTTGGGCTTGCGGGGTTTGCGCAGACGGTTGATGCTGCTCCGCCGGTGGCGACCAGTGCATCCCTGGATTTTCCTCCGATCGAGGTAGGCGATACATATGATTCCACCCTCGTCGAGCCCACTCCAGTTATAGACCTGTTTGATCATTTTGAGGTTAGTGACGGAGTAACTTGCGGGTTTGATTGTACTTATACATCTGACCCAATGAGTGTCCCTGATTTTGTAAAAATCGACCAAGGTACCACGAGTGGAAACGGTTTGAACGAAGGCTGGTTCCAACCGCAGGACATTGATGGAGGTGATACAGGAACCTATTTACATCCGGGTACTGCAACTTTCACAGTTACGGCAACGAATGCGGATGGGTCTGATTCTCTTGAAATTACTGTAAGCATTACAGAAGCTGGTGGACCCACCGATATAGCACTGACCAGCCAAAATGTTGACGAAAACTCGGGGGCGGGAGCGACTGTGGGTGGTTTATCGACGACTGACGGAACCTCTCCTTATACGTACAGTCTCGTTGCCGGTTTCGGCGACAATGGTGCCTTTCAAATCAATAACACTACCGAGGAACTGGAGACTGCACAGGATTTCGACTTTGAGACCAAAGACAGCTATTCGATTCGTATCGAGACAAAGGATTCAGCCGGCTTGACTTATGCCAAGTCGTTCACGATCTCGGTGACCGATGTTAACGATGGACCTACCGATATTGCGCTGGACAGCCAGGACATTGATGAGAACTCGGGTACAGGTGCGGCGGTCGGAACCTTCTCGACCACCGACGAAGATGGAGGTGACACCTTTACGTACGCACTGGTTGCCGGCACGGGTGATACGGATAATGCATCGTTCCAGATCAATGGCGATG
>JBBDSF010000216.1:0-2568 GCA_040905125.1 Pseudomonadales bacterium
GAATAGCGCCGTCGCTCAGGTCGATGGTGTCATACCGCAGACCGGTTTGCCAGGCACCGGGTCCACCTTCAAAGACAGGCCTGTCGACGTCCAGCAGCGAAAACCCGTCGCCACCGTAATTTCGTGATTCTCCGGTAAGGGTCCAGATCCCGGAAATATAACATCCATTTAAATACGAATGGAATTCTGACGAGGGCACAGTGGCACGTATCACTGCGCATTGGCTTTCGAATGAGGCGGAACCGATGTTACCGGCAAGCTCCATCCCGAGCAGCATTTCCTTATCCGCGACGGCACCAGTATCGACAAAACGTTCTCCCGTGCGGAGCAGTGATCGGGCGCTATACCGAAACAGCTCTTCCTCGTCGTCGGCGGTGCGCAAGCTGGCGTAAGCACCGATGTGCAGCAGATAGCCCTCGGGCACCGGTGGTGCGATGGTGAAACGGGTCGAGTAGGTTGCCCCGGCTTCCTCCACCCTCCATCCTGCTATCGTGTTCTTGAATGCGGCCGCGTAGACCGTCCAGTAATCACCTTCGCTAAAAAGTCCGAAACCCAGTTGATTGCCGGGCGCAAAGCTTTCCATAGACGCCCCCTCCATGAACTCGCGGTAGGCGGGGATCATCACTTCGTCGATCGGATCCAGGAACCCGGCGAGGATGGTCACATATCCCGCGTCGTAATCGATATAGGCGTCCCTGATATCCAACTCGCCGTCCATGAACTCGCTTTTAAAGTAGTACCCGAGATTTTCCAGCAGGGATCCACGCAGCGTCACATCAGCCCTGCGGAGGTAGGTGTCGTTGAGCCTGGGATCGCCCTGCGCCCGGCCAGGTGGCTCGATGGACTCAAAGCTGCCATAGATACGCCCGCGAGCGCGCATGGTCGGGCCACGCCACTCCACGGTTTGAGCAGCAGTATCACGATTTGCTGTTTCGCCAGCTTCAGCGCCGGATGACTGGGCGAACACCGGAGCCGGCATTTGTGTTAATAATAATGCTATTCCATAAAGGATAAAGCCGGTGCCTATGGCTTGTTTTTGCAAGATGGGGGGAGGCATCAATGGTTCCTGTCGATTTATGAGTGTTGAATTCCCAAAGGATCTATTCTTCGCCCGTGCGCGAACTGACACCCAGGCCAAGGATGGTGGCGAAAGCCGCGAGTATATAGTACGCCATTGCCTCTCGCAAATACGGTTCGACAACTTTCCTGGCCTGATTGAAGTTCTAAATCCCGGTCCTTAACCCGGATCGGGGACAGTGTATGGTGGGAGTTTGCCTGGAGGACAGAGTAACTGGGAACCACCTGATCCCACCCCAAACTACGGAAGTAAACTGCCTAGCACCGATGGTAGTATGAAGTCACCTCGTACGAGAGTAGGTCACCACCTGTATCTTAATCGTGAACCCCGCTTCAATATGTGCAGGGGGTATGCTTAACTGAAGATTTAATCTTGACCGCTCCATCTTGTCACATCTCAATTGTTGAAATATCCCGGTGGCAATCGTATTGTTGATATATGTCAGAAGCCAAACCGGAAAATGAAAGAACAGATTTCATGGATGGAGTTAATTCCGGATTAATTCATGAACTACGGCTTATCAACTTCCTTGGCTGGATCATGTTGTTAATATGCAGTTTTGCAATGTGTCTGGTCATGAGCTGGAATGCGGTTATACAATGGCTAATACAGTCTGGTGTGCTCTGGTGGTACGTGATTTACCAGGCAAGCTCGCGTATTGAGCGGAATCGTTTGAATCTTGAATCACCACTTTATCCTGATCTGGGCTGGGGTAATCGGCTTACCATCCTGCGGGGCTGGTTTATTGCAACAGTTGGCGGATTTCTGTTTCAGGATTGGCCAGCTTCATACATTGCGTGGTTGCCGGGTATGCTATATCTGTTTGCGGCAGCCATTGACCGCGTCGATGGGTATGTAGCACGTCGAACCCGACACATCAGCCTGCTTGGAATCGAACTGGATACCGTTGTCGATGCCCTGGGCCTGGCCGTGGTGTCACTGCTGGCTGTCTGGTATGGTCAAATTCACTGGAGCTACCTGTTACTAGGCTGTGCCTATTATCTGTTTCAGTTCGGGATATACCATCGCCGGAAACTGGGTCTGCCGGTCTATCAATTGCCACCAGGTATATACCGGCGTGCCTGGGCCGGTTTTCAGATGGGGTTTCTGGTCGTGGTACTGTTGCCGGTATTTCAGCCGCCTGTAACTACCATCGCCGGGATTGCATTCATGCTGCCTGCATTGATCGGGTTTGTTATCGACTGGCTCATCGTCAGTGGAAGGATAAATCGACAGGCGACGGGTGTCGTACAGCTATTTGACAGGTTGCAGCATTTTACTCAATCAGGTTTACAACCTTTGGTCCGTATCGCTATTTTTGTAATGCTTGTTTCTGTTGTAGCGCAATCAGATTATACTTTCGTGCACTCAGTAAATTCTTCCTGGAAAAATCCTGTTATTTACGGATTTATATTGACTGCAATCATGATCTTGGCGGGGATTGCCGGTCGTACTGCAGCCATCATACTGATTGGATTACTGGGCTGGTA
>JBBDSF010000217.1:0-2553 GCA_040905125.1 Pseudomonadales bacterium
CTATTATTACTGACCCAGAATGAGGCTTGCCATGAAAAGAAACCGGTTCCCATATTTTGTCGCTCTCATTCATATCGTCACATCTTCTTTTATCGTATCACAGTCGTTGTTAGCTTCTGATTTGCCCAGGGTGGGGGTTGTTACGACTGGGGGAACCATAGCTATGACATATGATGAAGAAACTGAGGGCTTTGTTCCGGCGGTAAGCGGCGATGAGCTGATTTCGATGGCTCCCAATATCAAAAATCTTGCCGAAATCGAACTGGTTGATTTGGCCCGGATCCCCAGCAGCTATATGGCCCCGCCCATGTGGCTGAAAGTGCTGGACGCGGTAAACAAACTCCTGGCCGATGAAGAAGTTGCAGGAGTCGTGATCACGCACGGAACAGACTCCCTGGAAGAGACGGCTTGGTTTCTTGACCTGACCGTAAAGAGTTCGAAGCCAGTAATCTGTATAGGTGCCATGAGAGGGGCGAGTGAACCCGACTTCGACGGACCGAGAAATCTTGAAAATGCCGTCCGGTTGGCATTGTCCGAAGAGGCCGCCGGCAAAGGAACGCTGCTGGTGTTAAATAACCAGATCAATGCAGCCAGAGAAGCCACAAAAACGCACACAGCGCAGGTGGAAACCTTTAACTCCGGCGACTCCGGATTTCTGGGAACCATACACGCGGATGGCCGGATTGTCTTCAACCGCCAGCCATTGCGACGACTGCATTTTGATGTACCTGAAAAACTCCCGAGAGTGGATATAGTCAGTTTCTTTACCGGGGATGAAGGACGTTATATAAGACATGCCGTGGATTCTGGTGCCGAAGGTATTGTGGTCATCGGCATGGGGCTTGGTCATGCGAACCCCTCGGTTCAGGATGCCATTGAAGAGGCCATTACAGCCGGAATTCCGGTGGTAATGAGCACCCGGGTACCCAATGGCCGGGTTCAGGCGATTTATTCTTTTAAGGCCGGTGGGGTTCCACTGAAAAATATGGGCGTTATTCTGGCCAATGATCTGAGTCCTCAAAAAGCCCGCATACTTCTGATGCTCGCTTTGGGGAAAACAAAAGACCTGGAAGAAATACAACGATATTTTGATCACTAAGCGCTCTGAGTATAGGAAGAATATACCCTTTTAAAACAATCAGGGACAGACCATGCTATTAGGGTCAGATCTTGAATCTTGATTCAAGTTTCAAGATCTGACCCTGACGCTATGCTCCTTACGTCGCGCCGCACAGCTTCGTCGTTAATAGGCAAGCACCGCCATGAACTGCTAATGACTGGCAGTGAATATCAAACTTGCTCCAACCTTTGACCGGGCAGGAAAAAGAAGAGCAGCTTAACGCAGTTATATGTATCTTCTTTGTAATCCACGTTGCTGGTATGGGCAGGTTGAAACATCATGTCTTGGATGATAGCTATGACAACGACTGTATTGATCTATTATGACTTTCGCATGCTCGGTCACAATCCACACGGCTGGGACCCTGGCCATCCCGAATGGACAGACGATGTTAAGGCGATGATTGAGCTGCAATATCCCAACAGCAACCTGGACACCTATAGCCATCCGGAACGTCCGGAGCGCCTGACCGCGATCGTCGATCGGCTGCTTATCGAGCCCATCGACGACGTGCGCTGGATGCTGCCGACCCCGGCCAGCGCTACTCAGCTCGAGCGGGCACATGATGCAGCCTATGTAGCCCATATCGAGTCGCTGGATGGACAATCCGGCTGGCTGGCCAAGGACACGACCGCAGTATCGCCGGGCAGCGTGACAGCGGCACGCCTGGCGGCCGGTGCCGGGATTAGCGCGATCGAAGCTATCGCCACCGGTGAAGCCCAGCGGGCGTTCTGTATCGTGCGCCCGCCGGGCCACCATGCTCCGGCCGACACTGCCCGGGGCTTTTGCCTTTATAACAACATGGCGGTCGCCGCAGCGCATGCACGCAAAGCGCTCGGCTATGAACGCGTCATGATTTGGGACTGGGACATGCATCACGGCAACGGCACCCAGGCCATTTTCTATGACGATCCCAGCGTGCTGGTGGTCGATAGCCACTGCGCGGCACCGTTCTACCCGGGCACCGGCCTGTTGGCTGAAACCGGAGCTGGAGCGGGTCTAGGTCACCATCTCAACGTGCCACTGCCCATGGGTTTTGGCAATGCCGCGCTACTGAAGGTGTTCGAGCAGGTGGTGAGCCCGGCGGCACGTGCATTCCGTCCCGATATTCTGCTGATATCCACTGGCTTCGATTCCCATTACCTCGACATGGTCTGCAACATGGATGAATCTGGCTATGCCGCCGTCACCCAGCGTATGACCGACCTGGCCGACGAGCTTTGTGATGGCCGCCTGGTACTGATACTGGAAGGCGGCTACAACGCCAAGGCTTTGGCTGACAGCGGCTATGCTGTGAGCGAGGCGCTGGCGGGGAAACCGGTGAGTGCGCTTAACCTCCTGGCGGACGACCCCGGTTGTGCGGCCGCGTCCGAAGCAGCGGCGTTTCATGCCCAATCCATCGCCGCGCTGAGAAACAGCTATTAGGGTCAGAT
>JBBDSF010000218.1:0-15574 GCA_040905125.1 Pseudomonadales bacterium
CAGGGCGATTTTATACGCAGTCATGCCGTATCCTTGGTTGTCAAAAATAGGTGTCTAAAACAGGTGTTTAAACGGGTGAAACGGGAAGGCGCGTAATGTAGCACGCAGCCGCAGTGGATAACAGGGACGCTATCGGGCTGCGGCGCGCAGAAGGAAACTGGCGGAATCTAGCTCAGGGCCTGGATCACCACGGCGACCTGACGAATGAAGATCAAGGTGAGAATGATGACGATGGTATAGACCACCCCATCGCTCAACTCGAGGCCGAAGAAAGATTTCGACTTTTTCCCGCCCTGCCGGGACTCGCTGCCCTGCTTGTCGTCCTCATCAAAACTCATAACCGGCTACCCCTCTTGATCAGCCAATGCGTTGTGGCCATCCCATGGCGTTGTTATCGGTGTCAACGCTATTTTCCTTAATTATCCGCTATTTGCCCCGTATAGTTCCACCATAACAGCACAGGAAACTATTTAGGGTCCTGTCCGAAAATCAAGACAGGAACGGGCAGGGAGCGTCCCCTTAAGCAAGGAATGTAAATAGAAGGTGGTACCAGCGGGCGGACTTGAACCGCCACGCCCGTGAGGGCAATGGATTTTGAATTATTCGTGCCTTCTTTTAATGTTCTTTGAATAAGCTTTAATAACAATGGCTTAAACAATTTTTTACCACTCTCTTCTTTGAAGATATTTGCAGTGTAGGCAGGGTTTTTGAAATAATAGACCTACATTGCGCCTACCATGAAACCATGAATTTGGTCAGGGCGCGGAATAACTGAGTTACAGGAGTCCTGCCTAAATGCCCCAAATTCGTCTCAATAGTTCTCATGTAGGCAAAATCATACCTCCTAATCCCCAAAACGGTAAAGCCACTCAAGAGCTCTACCGCGATGACCAGCTTCAGGGCTTCGGGTTGCGGGTCACCAGTCAGGGTTCGAAATCCTATTTCGTCGAGAAGCGTGTCCACGGCAAGAACAAGCGCATTACCATCGGCAGACACGGCCAAATCACTCCAGTGCAAGCGCGCAAGGAGGCTCAGCGCCTGTTGGGTGAAATGACGCTGGGTAAGGACCCTCTGGCTGAAAAGCGCAAAGCGGCCGTTAAGGGCACCACACTCGGCCAAGCCTTTCAGGATTATCTCAGCGCCCGGAAAGACCTCAAGCCTCGAACCATCTCCGACTACAAGGTGTGTATTGAACAATCCCTGAGCGATTGGCATGACATCGCGTTGACTGCGATTGACAAAAACATGATCGAGAGCCGCCATCGCCAACTCGGTAAACGTAGCCATGCCCGGGCCAATAACACCATGCGAGTCCTCCGAGCGGTATTCAATTACGCGATGGACAAGTACGAGGACGGTCAGGGCAGGCCCTTGGTGCCCTTCAACCCGGTAGACCGGCTCAGCAAGAACCGGGGCTGGTACAAGGTCGAGCGCCGCCGCACGCTGCTCAAGCCTCACGAGTTGAAGCCTTGGTACGAGGCCACTCTCAAGCTCAATCAGGAGACCACCCGGGATTACCTGCATTTTCTCCTGTTCACCGGTCTCAGGCGCTCTGAAGCCTCGCGCATGACCTGGGCTGACGTGGACATGCAAGAGCAAACTTTCGTGAGGACAAGGTGCTTTTCAGTGATATGCTCTTCTGGAAAATCCACTATATTCTCCAGCAGGCACAGGCATTGATACCTGAAGAATTTACTATAGCCGACCTAAATGCTGGGCTAGAGATACTCCATCAACTTCATTCGACTAATCCAATCTGGCACCTCCAGATCGATGCTCTTAAGAAATTGGAGGAAACAGGAGATGAGGAAGGGGGAGTTTCGGCAACGCCCCCATACGAGCATTTCCTCAGGTCCGAATTTGTAGAGCAGCGCATGCTGAGCGACGATAGGCCATACAGATGGTCTTGGCTATTTGCCGTAGGAGCATTGGCGTGTATCAGTGACTATGCATGGCTATTTCGTACCGGACTAGACAAGCAAGAAATGCTCGATACGGAAACTAACCCTCTAGAACTGACAGGTCTGGGATTGATTGAAAGAGAAGATTTGCTGATCGAGGGCACTGAATACCTCGGCTATGCCAGGCTATTCCGTGAACGGGAGAATCCAAACGAGGCGGAATTGGGGCGTAGAGAGAAGATTAGCAAGACTAAGCTGGATAACTATCACGATGTTAAAAAAGCAGTGATTCTAGAGCGTAGAAAACTGCCTCAAGATATGCCAAAGCAAACTGCTGCCAAGGCGATCTATAATGCGCTCCCGGAGAAACTACAGCTAAACCTGACCGCGGAGCCTCCTTTCTCAACTATAAATACTTGGCTGCGCCAGATCGAGAATAATGAGCTTCCCGGTCAAGAAAATCTTCCTGCGTTGTGGGAATAAGTAGGATGAGATATCTCATCCCACATTGAGATATCTCGTCCCATGATTAGATATTTGATCAGTTCTTTTTAGAGTCCACATCGTCGATATTTCATTCCGTCATCAGTGCGACGGAGAATATCGTGAAACTTCTTAATACAAAGCAAGCAGCAGAATACCTAGGAATTAGTTCGGCGTTTCTCGAGCGAGACCGCTGGGCTGGTGCACAAGTCCCTTTTGTCAAAATTGGTACGCGGTCAGTCCGATACCGACTAAGTGACCTTGATGCCTACATAGAAAGTAAGGTTCGAGTATCGACTTTGGAGGCAGCGTAATGTCTCTGGCGATACAACTCGAGCTCGGTCAGTGTAAACCTATAGGTTCCTTGTTCCGGGGCATTCCAGCTCTGAAATCAGATCGCTTGGGAAACCGTGCAAACCGCGTACTTACTTGGTCTAAGCCGATTATGAGCTTCGGCTCGCTAGACCGGTACCGGGACCTATCCCCGGTTCAGTACCAGTACGGAACCTGGGGACCCCACAAAATGAAGCGGTACCGAAATTTCGGTAGAACCGCGTACTTACACGGTTCGGAACCGGAACCCCCGGGATCCGGAACCGGGCCCAAATCCATCTTCATTGCATGCACAAGCGTTCAGCCACTACGAAACCGTGGTCCCCCGGTTCTTTCTATTGTCCATTTCCAATTACTAACTCTCATTCCATCCTGAGTGCGGGGCTAATCCATGCAAAATTCTACTTTTTCCCAAAAGCCGTTTCGCTATGCCGACGGTTTAACGCGAGACCAATTTGAAAACCTAAAATCTGAGGCTGGAAAAGCGCTTAGCGAAACTGAGCGCTATAGGCTAGTCAAGGCGTCCAAAAGTCCGACAGCCCAAAAACCGCCGGACAGAGCCGATAACGACTCCGTATTCGAACCAATCCGAGAATTGGATGGGCTAGAGCCGGTTTTCGAAGCAGATACCAAAGGCCCAGGTCGGTATACCGTGATTCAGTACCGGGAATGGTCAGAAGAGTACCGGTTGTTCACACGCGTCGAGACTTTGATGCAGCAACCACCATTGAACGATGGGCCGCGATACAGCGAGAACCTCTCAGATAGAGCAGTATTGAGCAGTCAGGAAGATCACAGAATCCTGTTTCTACATGGCAAAGCACAAAGGCGGTTTCCAGACATTTGTAACCGGGACTTTTACCACTGACGTGAGAGGGCGGATCGCGAATGGTGAAACCACTATCCAGCGCGAGGTGTCACGCACAATGGATGGGCTCCAGAAGATGTATCAGAGAGGCTGGACGAGGGAGCAGGGCGAGAGAGTAGAGGGTCACGAAGGTAGCCTGGCTTATTGCTGGGTGGTCGAAGTCCCGAAAAACGAGCAGGGTGAGGACAATCCGCACGTTCATATCATGATGAATTGGAAAGTTCCCTACGAGCAGTTCGAAGAGTGGTCAGGCCGAATAGAAGGGATTTGGGGGAATGGATACTTCCACTTGGACAAAATCAAAGATCCGCTCTGTGCAGGCTCGTATATGGCAAAAGCTGCTGGCTACATGTGTAAGGCAGCAGGGCAGGATGATCAGGGGCGGGTTAAGGGTAATCGCTATGGCATCAGCAAAAATGCCAGAGCCCCGGGGTGGTACACGGTAACTGAAGCTGAGCTGGGAATTATGGGCCAGCTCATCGCCGAAGTTCATCAGCGTATGCTTGAAAAGCACGGTCGATTGTTTCGGGAACGGCTATCTCTGAAAACTGCATTGGAGCGTACCCCGAAGGACAGGTCAGAAACCCGAGCGCGAATTGGGAAGAAGCTCGAACACACTCGCCAGCAGATAGCATCGCTACCAATCCATTCTGGTAAGTACCATTTGATATTCAGGACCTCTGATGCACTTCATCGATTTCTCGGTTGGGCAGTTGGGGCTGGTTGGAAGGCCGCCGGTCGGCCCATTAGCCGATACTTTGCTGAATTCAGGCGAAGGTTCAAGGCGCGAAGAGTTGCTAGAGAATTGGGAAGATTGAGCTGGAGTGACACAGAGTGGCGGTCTGCATTAGATTCATATTCACAATATGAGCAGATGTGCACTGAAAAGTAATCACGACTGATCTCGTTTTGAGAGAGCCATTACAACAATACGCAACGATATCTGCAGTGAGATACCAACTGCTGAGACCGCAGGTAAACTCGTAACTGTTCAGCTTCCCAACCCATTGAGCCATCGAATTGAATAGGTAAACAGGGAATGCATCGCAATTAGCTATTGCAGCTTGCTACCATGATAATCTAATCTGTATCCCGCGAATGTTTTGGGAGGCGGTAGGGGTTCATGTATATCAGCAAAGTTACCATTGATGATTATAGGGGTTTTTCTCATTTTGAAGCTGAGTTATCAAAACTCACAGTGATAATTGGTGAGAATGAATCTGGTAAGTCAAATTTTTTTAGTGCGTTGTCACTACCCTTAAGTAATAACGATATTAATTTCAATCGTAAGCGGCTGGAAGTTGCAGATATAAACTCCCTTAAGATTCTTCAGTTCTACAAGTCGATTATTGAAGAGGAGGATGAAGCAACAATATTGGCCAAAATCCCCGTTGTGAAAGTCGTTATTGAAATGCGAGATCCCAAGAACGAATACGAGGAATCGTTATTGAAAAACTGGCTTTGTGATGATGAGAGTGGCTCGCTTTATAGTATCAGTTACGTTTTTCAGCCTAAGAAAGAAGATGATTTAATAAAGAGTGCTCGAGAAATATTGAAAGGAGTCACAACAATTGATGATGTTCGCTGGTTTACATTTCCGATTGAGAATTATGATTATCAAATTATTTCTACTAATAACGGCAAGCAAATTGGGTTCAGCGAACTGAAAAGGCTATCAGTCAACTTGATTGGTGCTGAGCGTGATGATTTTGCTCAGAATAATAGTGTGCGATCTAATAACGTTCTGACAAGAATGCTTATGAGCACCCTTGACGATTCTGAAAAGGCTGAGATAGATAAAGCGTATACGACCTTTTTTAAGGCTATAGAAGGTACTAATACTTTTCAAAAGCTAATTAGTCCTGATCCTGATTTCAAAAATTTTTCTGACTATATTGAAAATATCGACTGCATTCCAAACCTGCCAAATCTTAGGAGTATATTATCTAACATTACCTTAAAAGCGGGTGATGTTTTTCTCTATCAAAGAGGTCTTGGCGAAAGAAATCTGATACACATACTCATACTATTTGAATATTTTAAGAAAGAGAAAAAGTACTTCAATTTGTGCTGTATTGAAGAGCCAGAAGCACATCTGAGTGTTAACAATCTAAAGCTAGCAACCGATTTTATTAATAAGAGCACGTCAGAAGGCACTGGGCTCCTTCAAACGTTGGTAAGCTCGCACAGCCCTTCAGTCATAAATAAGTTGGAGCTGTCGAACGTATTGGTTTTTTCTGGAGATAAGGCGATTAGCCTAAAGAAAAGTTCTAGCGATCTCCAGGACTACCTGAGAAAGCGTCCTAATTTCGATATTCTCAAATTACTTTTTGCTAACAAGTTGATCCTAGTTGAAGGGCCAACTGAGGAAATGCTAATAAATAGTGTGTTGCAAACCCAAATTGATAAGCTGAGAGCAGTTGAGGTGGTTTCAATTGGCCATAAAGGATTCAGAACATTTCTTGATATTTGGCTTGAAGTCAACAGAGGAAATGCTGAGAAAAGAATTGGCGTTGTTAGGGATTATGATGGTGAAGACAAAGCCAAAGCTGATCATGACAGTTATGACGCTGAGCATAAAAATATTTGTGTAAGAACAACTGTCAATCGAACTCTAGAAAATGACCTAGCTGAGGCAGGGGGAAATCTTTCAGTTATGCAAGAAGTCTTTGGTCTTCCTGGTGATTGCGCTGCCGAAGATGCAGCGAATGTCATGATTTCAGATAAAGCTGAGACCATGCTCGCGCTTTGTGATTCTATTTTGGATGCAAAAAAGCCAAAAATCGTAACGCTGCCTCCTCATATTCAGGAAGTAATTGATTTTGTCTCATGATTAAGATTCAAGTTTCTGGAGCCGGAGCAGGGAAAACTCATTGTTTGGCCCAGTCTATTCTAGATAGATTGGCGGACAGGGCCGACTCGCATAAGCTGATTCATGCGCTTACTTTTACGAATGCAGCTAGAAATAAGATCACTGACGAACTGTTGAAGAATCATGGAAAGATTCCAGAGGCGGTAGTAGTCCAAACAGTTCACTCATATTTGCTAAATGAGCTAGTTTTTCCATTTTCACCATACGTCCAAGGCGTCTCGTATACTCGTGCTAGTACGACTCCACTTAGCGATAAGTACAAAGCCAGCGAGATAAAGAGACTTAGAGATTTACATATCGCTCATGTAGATGGCGTTTACTCTGCAGCCAGAAGGGTTGTAGATAGAACATTAAGCACTTTAAATGCATCTCAGAAACGTAGGGTGGACAGGGTGTTGGAAATTATATGTGCCTCAACTGAAATGATATTCATTGACGAGACTCAGGATTTGGATGTCGTAGCTCTAAGTGTATTTGAAGCGTTGGGGCTAAAGGCGTTAGATGTCTATATGGTCGGTGACCCAAAGCAAGCAATAAGGTATCCAAGCGCATTTTCCAATTTCATCGAAAAGCATAAGAATGCTGGAAATGTTGAAACTCTTCCTTTCAATAATGTTTCTCGCAGAGTTCCAATGGGAATTCTGAGTCTATCAAATAGATTCTGTTCGCCTGATCAAGTTCAAACTAGTATATCTTCGAAGCTTGGGGCGCTGAAGTTTATCGAATCCACAGATCCAAAATATGATGAGTTTATACTGGCCTGCAAAGAGCAGGGGGGGATCGTATGTATCGAGATGAAGACAGGTAGATATGCAACATCTTCTCATAGGCAGGATATGTTCCACCCAGACATTGAAGAATTGATTAGAGAAAATTGTGGTGAATTGGATTCGGATATTTATATCGATTCAGAAAAAATGATATTGGATCGACAAGTGATGGCTCGCGGAAAGTCTAAGGCCGTATCTGGGTTCATGAAGAGGCATGGGATTCAATATTCAGCGCAAGTATACGGAAAAATAATGCAGAATATTGATGAGCATGATGAAGCAGACTTTGTAGTTTCCAGCATTGATGCGGTAAAAGGGCTAGAAGCAGGGGTTTGTGTGCTAATTATTTCTCCAAATACGTATAAGTATTTGACGCAATCAAATCTGACTAAAGAGAATCGCCATAATAAAGTTTGGAACAAACTTTACGTGGCCATCACTCGAGCCAAATCTGAATTTGTCGTGGCTTTTGACCATGAGCTGTTTCAAGAATTTGAAGTTTCAATTGGAGAGATCAGGGGAAAATTAGTAGGTCTGGGATTTAAAGAACATACATCCCAGAATGGCTGAATTGGATAGATTGAAAACATAAGGATAACCTAGTTATGGCGATAGATTTTGGAAAGCTTAGTACTGGCAGTAATGTAGACACAATAATAAGTCCACGCGAACTATTCAGCGCCTTGCCAGGGAAAAATGCGGCGAAGTTTCAATATCCAAGAGATGTTCAATCCCAAGTTTGGGAGGGGTGGTTTGAGCGGAGGGAAGAGTCAGACCTAATTCTTAAGATGAATACAGGTAGTGGGAAAACCGTCGTGGGGTTGCTCATACTTAAAAGTTGTCTGAATGAGAAAAAAACTCCGGCAGTATATATTGTGCCGGACAATTATTTAGTTAATCAGGTCCGAGATGAGGCGAAAGATCTTGGGATTGATACCACCGACGATGTTTCATCACCTCGGTTTCTTTCGGGTAAAGCTATATTAGTAACAAACATTCACAAATTAGCTAATGGCATGTCCAAGTTTGGAGTGGGAGACGAGGGCATAAAAATCAGTATTGGCAGTCTCCTAATTGATGATGCACACGCATGTAATGAAACTATCGAAGAGAAATTTACGATAAATATCTCAAGTGATTCGGATTGCTATGAAGAGCTCTATGAACTATTCAAAGCTCCCTTGCATGAGCAGTGTGAGAGTAAGGCTATAGAAATTGAATCAGGCGACTATACTTCATATATGCCGGTACCATTTTGGGTCTGGAAGAACAAGATATCGGAAATTTCTAAAATCCTAGTTGACCATAGAACTACAGATGAATTGCGATTCACTTTGCCACTGCTTAAAGAATCATTACCACTGTGCCGTTGTGTCGTTAGTGCTGCTTCTATAGAGATAACCCCGTATTGCGTACCAATACATATGATACCGAGCATCATACACTGTCAGCGTAAAGTGTTTATGACCGCCACTTTGGTCGATGACAGTATTCTTGCTTCTCATTTTGGAGTTCGAGAGCAGTCATTGTGTAAGCCAATTGTTCCGGATACGGCAGGGGATATTGGCGACAGGATGATTCTCCTGCCTCAGGTAATCAATACTGATTTATCCGATACTGACATAAAGTTGTTTTGCAAACAGGCATCCAAGCACATCAATGTAGTCGTCATCGTCCCTTCAGAGTACCGCGCCAAATTTTGGTCTGACCAAGCTGACCGAATTCTGAATAAAACGAATTTGTATCAAGGTATCGAGGAATTGCGAAACAAGAAGGTTGGTCTAGTAATTCTTGTGAATAGGTATGATGGTATCGACCTTCCGGGGGATGCATGTAGGTTTTTGGTCATCGATAACTTGCCCGATGTTAGAAGGCTAATTGATAGAGTTAATCAAAGTGTATTGATGGGTAGTCGAGCAATTAGAGCCCAAATTGTTCAGAGGATAGAGCAGGGAATGGGGCGTGCTGTGAGATCAAGTGATGATTATTGCGCCGTGTTTCTAATGGGCAAAAATCTGACCAATCAATTGTACGCGGGCGAGGGTTTGGAAAACTTTTCACCAGGTACAAAGGCCCAGCTTCACTTGTCTGAGCAGCTATCTGAGCAAATCGAAGATAAAACTTTGTTGGGTATTTGGAAAGACGTTATTTTGCATTGCTTGAGCAGAGATCAGGGATGGGTAGCGGCTAGCAAAAGTGCGTTGGCTTCACTTACATATGACCGATCCTCTAACGTTGATGCTGGTGTGATTGCGCAACGAAAAGCATTTGATGCTGCTTCACACAATAATTATTTGGAGGCGGCGAAGATATTAGAGCAAGTAGCAAACGATACTACCGATGAGATTGGTAAATCATATTTAAAGTATTGCCTGTCTGAGTATATAAATCTATATGATGAGTCAGAAGCGCAAAAAGTCTTGATGTCTGCTGCGGCTTCTAACAGAAGGCTAATGAAGCCAATCCAAGGTATTTCGTATCATAAGCTAGAATCATCCACTCTTGACCAGGCAAAAGCCTGTTTTGATTTTCTCCAGGGGCGGCATCAAGATCCAAATATAAACCTGATTGAAGTCAATGGGATTCTAGATTCTTTGATTTTTAAGCCAAACACTGCTCCTGTATTCGAAGAAAACACGGCGTTACTTGCGAAATTTATCGGATTTCAAAGCCAGAGACCTGAGGAAGAATACAGTAAGGGGCCTGATGTATTGTGGGAGCTTGGAGGGTTGTCTTATTTGGTCATCGAATGTAAAAACGGTGCCACCACGCCAAGAATCAAAAAGCATGACTGTAATCAGTTAAACGGTTCAGCGATTTGGTTTGAAGACAAATACGACAGCACCTGTACTTTTACTCCGGTTTTTATTCATCTAGCGACAAAGCTCGAGGGTTCTGCTTCTCTTCACCAGAGCGCAAGAATCATCACTCAGGAGAAATTGGATATTTTAAAATCCAATGTTTACGAATTTATAAAGGCTGTGAGTATTACTTCAGGTGTGAGTAATGTTGAGCGCATCCGTGAAAAGCTGTTTTTCTATAAGCTGAGGCGGGAAGATATTGTAAGTAATTATACGGTCACATTCACTTGAGAGTCTTTTCGCAATTCAGACGGCCAGAGAATACCTTCTGCAATTCTGGCTTCATATCAATCATCAAGGTTTAGATGGTTATGGTTAGTTGGAGGTGTTCAGGTGTGTTTGAGTTAAATTTCGAGCGGGAATTTGAGAAGTGCCCAATTGTGGATTTGATCTATATTATATTGTCAGGCGTCAGCGATGCCTACTTCTCTCCTACATGAGAGGTGCTCGACAATCCTAGATTTTTGTCTTGAATATAACTTGTTGATTTATATGGTACCAGCGGGCGGACTTGAACCGCCACGCCCGTGAGGGCAATGGATTTTGAATCCATCGTGTCTACCAATTCCACCACGCTGGCACTACGTCAGCCGTCCTGTGAACAATCCTGCGTGCTGGGCGATTTGGCCCGACGCCACAGGGGGTGCGGCTTTCCGGCGGGCATTATAGCAACTGGCCGGAGTCACGCAATGTATCATGCGCTGCGCCTGTTGGGGGTTCGCGGCCTTTCCGCCCGGGGCGGATTGCTTTAGGCTTGCGCCTCCCGGAACGACGGTATACCGGCCATGCCCCTCAGACTCAGCGACTTTCACTACGACCTGCCGGAACGGCTGATCGCCCGCTTCCCGACCGCGCGGCGCAGCGATTCGCGCCTGCTCAGCGTGGATGTGGACAACGGCGAGATCGGGCATCACGGCTTCCGGGACCTGCCGGCATTCCTGCGTTCCGGGGATCTGCTGGTCTTCAACGACACCCGCGTCATCCCGGCCCGCCTGTTTGGGCGCAAGGCCACGGGTGGCCGGGTGGAGGTGTTGATCGAGCGGGTGCAGCCCGATAACCGGGTGCTGGCCCAGGTTCGTGCCAGCAAGTCCCCCGGCGCTGGCAGCACGCTGGTCTTTGGCGAGGGAGAGAGCGAGGGCAAGGGAGAGAGCGGGGGCGAGGGCGAGTCCGCCGCAACCGTCACCGCAGAGGTGCTGGGCCGGGAGGGGGATTTCTACCTGTTGCAGTTTCCTGTCGGAATGGACCTGATGACCCTGCTGGCCGGCATCGGGCACATGCCGCTGCCGCCCTATATCCGCCGCGAGGATGGCGAACTGGATCAGGAGCGCTACCAGACCGTCTACGCCAGGAAGGCGGGCGCGGTGGCGGCGCCCACCGCCGGGCTGCATTTCGATGAGGAGATGCTGGCAGCGCTCGGCAGGCAGGGCATCGAACAGGTGTTCCTGACCCTTCATGTCGGCGCCGGCACGTTTCAGCCGGTGCGGGTGGACAACATCGCGGAACATCGCATGCACCGGGAGCTGGTGGAGGTCAGTGCGGAGGTGGTCGCCGCCGTGCGCGCCTGCCGCGCTCGCGGCGGCCGCGTGATCGCCGTCGGCACCACCTCGGTTCGCAGCCTGGAGTCGGCAGCGCTGGGCGGTGAGTTGCAGCCGTTCACCGGCGAGACGGATATTTTCATCTACCCGGGATTCGCGTTCCGCGTGGTCGATGCCATGGTGACCAATTTCCACCTGCCGGAGTCCACCCTGCTGATGCTGGTCAGTGCCTTCGGCACTAAAAAAATGCTACTTGACGCCTATAAAGAAGCGATCGCCAGGGAATATCGCTTCTTCAGCTACGGCGACGCGATGTTCCTCTATCACGGCGGGCGAGACTGAGGCGGACGGTCGACGATGGGCGGGGAACGGGCGGGCTGAGACAGTCCGGCGCCGCCCGGGCCGATTCTCCTGCCGGCGTCAAATCTGCTATACTGCGCGGCCTCCAGGTAAATCAATTATCTATCGCGACCCAGTAAAGGAACCTCGTTATCATGAAAGCACCCGTTCGCGTTGCCGTCACCGGAGCCGCCGGCCAGATCAGTTATTCACTCCTCTTTCGCATCGCCGCCGGCGAGATGCTGGGGCCGGATCAGCCGGTCATCCTGCAACTGCTGGAGATCGCCCCGGCCCTCGAAGCCCTCAAGGGCACGGTCATGGAGATCGAGGACTGCGCCTTCCCGCTGGTCGCCGACATCGTGCAGACCGATGACCCGGAAGTGGCATTCAAGGACGCCGACTATGCACTGCTGGTGGGTGCGCGGCCGCGTGGCCCGGGTATGGAGCGCAAGGACTTGCTGGAGGCCAATGCCAAGATCTTCTCCGTGCAGGGCGCCGCCCTGGACAAGGTGGCCAGCCGCGACATCAAGGTGCTGGTGGTCGGCAATCCAGCCAACACCAACGCGCTGATCGCCTACCACAACGCGCCGAATCTCGACCCCGGCCAGTTCACCGCCATGACCCGCCTGGATCACAACCGTGCCATCAGCCAACTGGCCGCGAAGACCGGCAAGCACAGCACCGAGGTGGAAGGCATGGTCATCTGGGGCAATCACAGCGCCACACAGTATCCCGACATACACCACTGCCAGGTCGCCGGGGCCAAGGCCACCGACCTGGTAGATCAGGACTGGGTGGCGAATGACTTCATCCCCACGGTACAGCAGCGCGGCGCGGCCATCATCAAGGCACGCGGCGCCTCCAGCGCCGCCTCGGCCGCTAATGCCGCCATCGAGCACATGCGCGACTGGGCACTGGGCACAGCCGGCAAGGTGGTGAGCATGGGTATTCACAGCGACGGCAGCTACGACATCGCCAAGGGCCTGATCTATTCCTTTCCGGTCACCTGTGAGAACGGTCAGTACAGAATCGTTCAGGGGCTGCCGATCAACGACTTCAGCCGCGATCTGATGAGCAAGACCGAGACCGAGCTCAGCGAAGAACGCGACGCGGTCGCCGAACTCTTGCCGTAAGCGAACCTGCGGGCCGGCGCGCTTGTGCCGGCCCGATCCCCCATGACCAGCAAGCCGCTGCCCCTGATACGACAAAACCAGTTCTGGATCTTCCAGCTCCTGGGCTGGTCGGCCTGGGTGCTGATGCTGGTGCTGCGGGACCTGATCTTCGTCCCGCCGGAATATATCTTCCCCAGGGCTCTGGTCTTCGCCGCCAGCGCGGCCATGGGTATCGTCCTCACCACCGGCCTGCGCAGTCTCTACAAGCTGGTCTGGGAGCGGGGGCTGGTGGTGCGCTTCCTGGTCACCTGGTTCGGCTCCTTCGGCGCCGCCCTGCTCTGGCAGCCCTTCCGCAATTTCATTGCGTTGCTGCCCTTCGGCGACCTCCTGGATTTCGCCAATACCTCGGGCAACGACCTCTTCGACGGCCTGTTCAGCAATTCATTCCCCATGCTGCTGGTGTGGAGCGGGATCTATTTTATCTTCAAGTATTATCAGCTCTTTCAGCTCGAGAAGGAGAAGGGCCTGCGCTCGGAAGCGCTGGCCCATGAGGCGCAGCTCCTGATGCTACGCTATCAGCTCAATCCGCATTTCCTGTTCAATACGCTCAATGCCATCTCGACGCTGGTCCTGGCCAAGGCCAATACCCAGGCCAACGAGATGCTCACCAAGCTGAGCAAGTTCCTGCGCTACTCGCTGGATCACTCGCCCCTGGACCGGGTCAGCCTCGCCCACGAGCTGGAGACCTCGCGCCTCTACCTGGATATCGAGAAGGTGCGCTTCGCCGAGCGTCTGCGCCTGGACTTCGCTATCGAGCCGGAGGCGGAGGAGGCGCTGGTGCCGACGATGCTGCTGCAGCCCATCATCGAGAATTCCATCAAGCATGGCATTTCCAAGTCGGAAACCGGCGGCACCATCGCCATCGAGGCCCGCCGCGAAGGCGACAGGCTGGTCATCGAGATCTCCGACGACGGCCCCGGTCTGGACAAGGCCAGCCTGGAGACCGATGAACTATTGCTTTCAAAAGGCGTTGGTGTCAGTAATATAAGAAATCGCTTGCTTGAAATTTACGCGGAGAACCACGAATTATCCTTTATCAACCGCAAGCCGTCCGGACTGACTGTTAAGGTAGTGATTCCCTATGACACTAAATAAATCGCAAAAACTGACCGCCATCATCGTCGATGACGAGGAACTGGCTCGCCAGGGCCTGGCCATGCGCCTGCAAGCGTTCGACGATGTGGAAGTGCTCAGGCAATGCGCCAATGCCAAGGCGGCGATGGACGCCATCGTCGAACTGGAGCCGGACGTGGCGTTCCTGGATATTCAGATGCCCGGCAAGAGCGGCCTGGAAATGATCGAGGAGATTCAGGGCGATGTGATGCCGCTGATCATCTTCGTCACCGCGTACGATAGTTATGCCGTGGATGCCTTTAAGGTGCACGCGGTGGATTACCTGCTCAAGCCCGTCGAGGAAGACCGGCTGGCCGAAGCCGTGGCTGCGGCGAAGACGCACCGCCAGAGTCAGGACGCCAACAGCGAGAAAGACAAGCTGATGGGCATGGTGGTGTCGCTGACCGGCAAGTCGCCCGCGGCGATCGATGAGATGCTGGAGAGCGGCGAAGACCTGGTGGAGCGCCCCGACCGCCTCGCCATCAAGGACGGCTCCTCCATCACCTTCGTGCCGGTGCGCGACATCGACTGGATCGACGCCGCCGGCGATTACATGTGCGTACACGTGCAGGGCAAGACCCACATCATGCGCACCACCATGAAGGAGCTGGAGGCGAAGCTGGACCCCACCATCTTCCAGCGCATACACCGCTCCACCATCGTCAACCTGGAGCGGGTGGAGAGGGTGTCCTCACACATCAACGGCGAGTTTCACCTGACGCTGAAATGCGGCACTGCCCTGAAGATGTCGCGCTCCTACAAGGACAAGGTCAAGCATTTCTTCTAGGAGCCCGACAGGCTCCTGGGCTCTTCTGGACTTTGAGTCCGATCCTGTATTGATTGTGGCAGTCCCAGTGATTCCCTGTGCGCATGTCTGATTTCAAACTGACGGCTCGGGCATATCGATGCCAGGCAGCGGCAGGGGATGGTCCTCACCACGGTCCGCGCCGCTCCGCGGTGCCTTCGCTCCGGAAAAAGCCCTGAAAAGCGGTCTTTTTCCTGCGCTCAGCGCTGGCCCTTAATTGTGGTGAGGACCACCCCCTGCCGCTGCCCGCCAAGAGTGGAGAATCCGCAAGTAGAAAAAGCCTTGCTGGCCGGGAAAGTAGCGCCTAATTCTCAGGCTATCGAGGCCTCTGGCGGGGTGCCCGTAGGCGGCGTAAAAGAGCGAGCGCCGAGGGAGCAAAAAAGCCCTGGCGTATTTTGCCGGGGCTTTTTTTGGACTCTCGAGCTGGTTTCAGGATCGCTCTGCGGGTGTCTGACGCGCGCTGCACACCGGGCTATTTCGGTTTGATGTGCTGCAGGGGCAGGCGTGTGGTGTTGAGCACTT
>JBBDSF010000219.1:0-2550 GCA_040905125.1 Pseudomonadales bacterium
GCAAACGAGCGAGTTTATTTTTACGGTAAGAAAGATTCACTTATTGATCAGCACGTCTATAGCGTCGATCTCTCCGGCGGCAACCTGCGGAAAGTAACAGACAGGCCAGGGTGGCATCAGTGGAACCTTTCTCCCGATGGGCGCTATGCAGTCTCGACCTGGTCGGACGCGCACACGCCGCAATCGCAGTCATTGATCGATCTTGAGTCGGGTAAACAAACCCTGCTTGTACCAAATGACGTTCCGGGTATGGACAAATATGCCATGCCCCACACTGAATTTGTCAGCTTTGAAACCGACGATGGCATTACATTAAATGGTTTTTTGATCAAGCCGCTCGACTTTGATCCTGACAAAAAATATCCTGTGATCGGATACGGGTACGGTAACGCCGGTTCACAGGTAGTGGTTAATCGTTGGGGTACCCAGCGTGGTCCGGCTCAGGACCTGTGGCATCGATATATGGCCGAACAAGGCTATGTCATCTTCGCCATGGATAACAGAACCACGACAGGTCGCGGCAAGAAAGCGAAGAATCTCACCTATGGAGAATATGGCAAATATGCTGTTCTCGACTACCTGCAGGCAGTTGATTTTCTGAAAGATCAGTCCTGGGTTGACCCTTCTCGTATTGGATTCTGGGGCTGGAGCGGCGGCGGATACCTGGCAGCCGCACTGATGACGAAGGGCGCACCGCATTTCAAAACAGCCGTCAGTGTGGCGCCTGTCATCGATATTGATCGCTATCAAGCTGTCGGTGTCGAACGCTGGATGGGCATGCCGGACGAAAATCCCGAAGGTTACGCGCGGGTGAACCTGATGAACTATGCCGACCAGCTCGAAGGTGACCTGTTGCTTATCCATGGAACGGGCGATGAAAACGTAAAGTTTGCATTTACGTTGCAATTCGCCGATTCGTTGATCAGAGCAGGCAAGCAGTTTGACATGATGGTTTATCCCAATCAGCGGCATACCATCGTTGACTTTCGATATCATGTTTTCTCCACAATGACACGTTATTTTGACAAAAACCTGTAGCCGGTAATCCAACAAAGCGAGGAGATTTATGGGCAAGCAAACGATTAATCCCGACACACTATACGAAAGCACACCGTATGGATTCTCACAGGCCGTCAAGTCGGACCGTTCAACCACAATTTATTGTGCAGGACAGGTCGCCTGGGATAAAGAATACAACGTGGTTGGCGGCGATGACATCGCCGCGCAGGCTCGCCAGGCACTTGCCAATGTCAAGACCGTATTGGAAGCAGCAGGTGCCGGCGTAGAAGATATCGTGCGTATACATACTTACGTGGTCAATCACAAGCCGGAATATCTGGAATCCGTAGGCGCCGCCATAGGCGAATTTTATGGTGGCATTACGCCTGCTGCCAACACATGGATTGGGGTGCAGGCGCTCGCCTTACCGGATTTTTTGATCGAGATCGAAGTAACAGCTGAAATCGACAGCTAGCAGGCTTACCTTGTCATTTCGACTGGAGGCCCTAGGCCGGAATGGAGAAATCTCCAACCACGAGATCCCTCGGCTTCGCTCGGGATGACACAATCGGTCGGGATGACATCGTGGAGCTGCTACCTCCGGTCGAGATGATTGCGGTAAATCTTGCCGCTTTTCATGATAAAGCGAATATCCCGTAGCGCCTTGATGTCCTCGGTAGGATCACTCGGGACAGCAATGACGTCGGCATATTTGCCTTCCGCGAGCGAGCCGATCTCCGAGTCCGCCTCCAGCATTCGTGCGGGTTGAATCGTGGCAGCTTGCAGGGCCTGCAACGGCGTCATCCCCGCTTCGACGTAATATTGTGCTTCCCGGGCCGTCGCCGTAGTACCGTCATTAGGTTCATTGGGATGCTGATCGCTACCCAGGGCAATCTGGACGTCCTCTTCAATGGCCGTCTCCAGCATTTTCCAATGTTCTTTACCCACTGAGTCCCGGCGTTTCAGATACCACTCTGGCGAACCGATACGCTCAAAAAAGCGTTGGGTGGCCGGCTGGCTGACAACGATGGTCGGGACCAGCCAGGTGCCCTTCCTGGCCATTTTTTGGAGCACATCGCGGTCCAGCATATAGCCGTGTTCGATGCTGTCGATGCCCAGATCGACCGCAATATCGGTAGCAATGGTAGAGCCGGAGTGTGCTGCCACCTTCGCGTCGAATCGGTGTGCCGCGTCTATGACTGCAGAAATTTCCTCGGGCGTCATTAAGGGCTCGGCGATACCGCCGCCATCAGTGGCAATCCCGCCTGATATCATAATTTTTACCCAGCTTGCACCGCTGCTTATTTCACGGCGAGCCGCCTTCATCAATTCATAGGGACCATCGGCGTACTCCTCGCCCGCTTCAGAACCGTGGCCGCCGGTAATGGCAAGCGCTTGGCCGGCACTGAAGATATGCGGGCCATCCATTTCACCCTTATCAATCGAACGCTTGAGCGCCAGAATGCCCTTGCCGTCACCGGGTGTGCGGATTGTCGTCACACCTGCTTCAAGAACGTCACGAGCTGCTGCCGCCATACGAAGTACAAGCTC
>JBBDSF010000220.1:0-2544 GCA_040905125.1 Pseudomonadales bacterium
AGGAGGCAGCCAAATTATGTCAAGTCCTAAAGAAATTCTGCTGAATCCGATTTTTAACGATAATCCGATCGGGTTACAGATTCTCGGTATCTGTTCGGCTCTGGCCGTAACCACCCAGATGTCCACGGCAGGCGTGATGTGTCTGGCGCTGACTTTCGTGTGCGCCTTCTCGAACCTGTTTATTTCCATGATCCGGAGTGTTATCCCGAGCAGTATTCGCATCATCGTTCAGATGACCATCATTGCCTCCCTCGTCATCGTCGTTGATCAGATTCTAGGGGCGGTAGCCTACGAGATCAGCAAGCAATTGACGGTATTTGTCGGTTTGATCATAACCAACTGTATCGTAATGGGACGAGCTGAAGCATTTGCCATGCAAAACCGTCCCGGCCTTAGTTTTATAGACGGTGTCGGCAACGGTCTAGGCTACAGCGTGGTATTGATGTTGGTTGCCTTCCTGAGAGAGCTGTTTGGTTCCGGCAGTCTCTTTGGGTATCAGATCATGCCTCTGGTCACTCAGGGTGGCTGGTACAATCCGGTGGGCCTGATGCTGTTGCCACCGAGTGCATTTTTTATTATCGGTTTGCTCATCTGGGCGCTCAGAGCCTGGAAGACCGAGCAGGTTGAGGAGCCGGATTACGTGATTGGCGGCCACACGCCCGTCGGCTTGCAGAGGGCGTAACCATGTTGGAGTATTATCTCAGTCTTTTTCTCAAAGCCGTATTTATCGAGAACATGGCGCTGGTTTTCTTCCTGGGCATGTGCACCTTTATTGCCATCTCCAAAAAAATCACGACGGCCATCGGTCTGGGCGTTGCCGTCATTGTGGTACAGGCCATTACGGTACCGGTTAACAACCTGATTTTTCAGTACTTTCTGGCTGACGGTGCGCTGGCCTGGGCCGGCCTGCCCGATGTTGACCTCAGTTTCCTGGGTTACCTCAGTTACATCGGTGTCATCGCCGCCATCGTGCAGATCCTTGAAATGTTTCTCGATAAATTTGTCCCGGCTCTTTACAACGCTCTCGGTGTTTTCCTGCCCTTGATTACGGTCAACTGCGCCATCCTGGGTGCGTCATTGTTCATGGTCAATCGCGACTACACGTTTCCGGAGAGCGTTGTCTACGGCATTGGTGCCGGGGTTGGCTGGGCACTGGCGATTACAGTACTGGCCGGTATAAGGGAGAAGCTTAAATACAGTGATGTCCCCGAGGGTCTGCGCGGCCTGGGCATCACCTTTGTCACAGTGGGATTAATGTCGCTTGGCTTTATGTCGTTTGGCGGTATCTCACTTTAGACGTTCATAGAACAAACGTAGTCGAGTTTTCATGAATATTGAAATCATTCTTGGTGTAGCAATGTTTACGGGCGTCATTATGGCGCTGGTGTTTGTCATCCTGTTTGCCCGAAGAAATCTGGTCGCCCAGGGATCGGTGCAGATTGAGATCAATGAAAACCCGGAAAACACCATTGAAGCACCTGTCGGCAGCAAACTTTTGGGTGCGCTGGCGAACGAGGGCATCTTTTTATCCTCTGCCTGCGGTGGCGGGGGTACTTGCGGTCAGTGCCGATGCCGAATTCTCGAGGGCGGCGGCTCCATGCTGGCCACCGAAGAGGGACACTTCACCCGGGGTGAGGCGCGGGATGGCTGGCGGCTGAGTTGTCAGGTTGCCGTTAAACAGGACATGAAGATAGAAGTTCCGGCGGAGTTCTTCGGGGTCAAGCGTTGGGAATGCGAGGTTATTTCTAACCACAACGTTGCCACGTTTATTAAAGAACTGGTGCTAAAACTTCCCGAAGGTGAGGAGGTGGACTTCCGCGCCGGTGGCTATGTGCAGTTCGAAATACCTCCTTATGAGATGAAATACACGGACATTGAAGTGGAAGAGGAGTATCGCCCGGACTGGGAGAAGTTCGGCGTATTCGATCATGTCGCGAAGGTGGATGAACCCACGATTCGAGCCTATTCCATGGCGAACTATCCGGAAGAAAAGGGCATCATGAAGTTCAATATCCGGGTCGCGTCTCCGCCCCCTGGTACCAACTACCCTCCCGGCAAGATGTCCTCATATCTGTTTACCTTGAAACCTGGCGACACGTTGACAATCTTTGGACCCTTTGGAGATTTCTTTGCCAAGGATACCGACGCCGAGATGATCTTTATCGGTGGTGGTGCCGGCATGGCACCCATGCGCGCGCATATTTTCGATCAATTGCTGCGCCTGAAAACGGATCGAAAAATCAGCTTCTGGTATGGGGGGCGGAATCAGCGAGAGCTGTTCTATGTCGAGGACTTTGACCAGCTTGATGCTGAGTATGATAACTTCGAGTGGCATGTGGCGTTGTCTGACCAGAATATTGAGGGGTGGGACGGATATACGGGTTTCATTCACAATGTGCTTTACGAGAATTATCTGAAAGATCATCCGGCGCCGGAAGACTGCGAGTACTACATGTGCGGGCCGCCTGCGATGAATGCCGCGGTGATCCAGATGCTGGAAGACCTGGGTGTCGAGCGTGAGAACATCATGCTAGACGATTTCGG
>JBBDSF010000221.1:0-15435 GCA_040905125.1 Pseudomonadales bacterium
TTTTAGGCCAGTAGCTCAATTGGCAGAGCGGCGGTCTCCAAAACCGCAGGTTGGGGGTTCGATTCCCTCCTGGCCTGCCAACTCACGACGAGGGCCGTCAGGTCGAGTTAGTTCGATATGAATGCAAAAACCGAGAGCCAGGACAATCAGCTGGACTTCGTCAAATGGCTTCTCGTGATAGCCATTGTCGCAGGTGGCATATATGCCAACATGGAGTATGCGTATGTGGCGGTCCTGTATCGGGCGTTGGCAGGCGTCGTGCTGGGTGGCGTAGCGGTAGCGATTGCCCTGCAAACGGTGAAAGGGCGGGCCGTTTGGGAACTTGCGAAGGAAGCCCGCGTCGAAGTTCGAAGGGTTGTATGGCCAACCAAACAGGAAACTACCCAGACTACCCTTATTGTGGTGGCGGTGGTGATCATTGTCGCCTTTATTTTGTGGGGACTCGATTCCGCTTTGAGCTGGGCGGTCAGGAATATAATTGGGTAGCGTAAAGCCAGTGTGTCCGGGAGACAATTTTGACTAAGCGATGGTATGTGGTGCATGCCTATTCGGGATTCGAAAAACAAGTCATGCGAGCCTTGAAGGAACGCATCGACCTGTCCAGGTTTTCCGAGAAGTTCGGTGAGGTCATCGTACCATCTGAAGAGGTGGTGGAAATGCGCGCAGGGAAAAAGCGTCGCAGTGAGCGCAAGTTTTTCCCGGGCTATGTGCTGGTGGAAATGGAACTGGACAACGATACCTGGCATCTGGTCAAGGAAACGCCCAGGGTCATGGGTTTCATTGGCGGCAAGGCGGATCAGCCTGCGCCACTGTCGGACGCGGAAGCTGACGCGATACTGCAGCGCGTACAAAGTGGGTCGGAGCAGGCGCAGCCGAAGACAGTATTTGAGCCGGGAGAACTGGTTCGAGTCGTCGACGGTCCGTTCAATGATTTTAATGGCGTCGTTGAAGAAGTTAATTATGAGAAGAACCGGTTACAGGTTGCGGTGACGATATTTGGTCGCTCGACGCCCGTTGAACTGGACTTTAGTCAGGTAGAGAAAGGTTAGGCGATACACATCAGGTAATTCAGGGGACCTGGGCATTGACCGGGGCTTGAACCCATCAGGAGTAATGATTCATGGCTAAAAAAGTCGACGCGTACGTCAAGCTGCAGGTTGCTGCAGGTCAGGCAAATCCCAGCCCGCCGGTTGGCCCCGCGCTGGGTCAGCATGGTGTCAACATCATGGAATTCTGCAAGGCGTTCAACGCGGAAACCCAATCGTTTGAACCCGGTATTCCGATACCCGTAGTGATTACGGTTTATGCAGATAAGAGTTTTACCTTCATCAAGAAGACTCCGCCAGCCTCGGTCCTGCTTCGTAAGGCAGCCGGTATAACCAAGGGTAGCGGTGAGCCGCACGTTACCAAGGTGGGCAAAGTGACACGGGCGCAGCTTGAAGAAATAGCGACCACCAAAATGCCGGACCTCACCGCGCGTGATATGGATGCGGCAGTGCGAACCATAGCAGGCAGTGCTCGAAGTGCGGGCATCGATGTGGAGGGAGTCTAATGGCGAAGGAAAGCAAAAGAGTACGAAATTTTCGTGAAAAGGTTGAGCAAGGTAAATTTTATCCGCTTGAAGAAGCTGTTTCCTTGCTCGAAGAATTGGCTTCCGCCAACTTTAAGGAATCTTTTGACATCGCTGTCCGGCTTGGAGTCGATCCGAAGAAGTCAGATCAGGTGATTCGGGGAGCGACGGTACTACCAAATGGCACCGGCAAGGATGTGCGTGTGGCGGTTTTCGCGCAGGGTGACAAGGCAGAGGAAGCCAGCGCCGCAGGAGCGGATATCGTTGGTATGGATGATCTTGCGGATGACGTGAAAGCGGGCAAGCTTGATTTTGACGTCGCGATTGCCGCGCCCGATGCCATGCGGGTTGTTGGCCAATTGGGCCAGATTTTGGGGCCTCGGGGCCTGATGCCGAATCCACGTCTCGGTACGGTAACCGATGACATTGGTGAAGCCGTGAAGAACGCCAAGGCGGGTCAGATCCGATATCGCACGGATAAGAACGGCATCATACATGGCGGCGTTGGCAAGGTTGGCTTCGATGCGAAGCAGGTCAAGGAAAATGTCGAGGCGCTGATCGTCGACTTGAAGAAGGCCAAGCCGGCTACAGCCAAGGGTACATATATTCAGAAGGTCGTTTTATCGACAACAATGGGTGCCGGTATTCCCATTGACCAATCCTCGTTGGAAGTATAGCAGCGAGGTTGGTAGAAAGGCTTTGGGGTATCTGGATGTTAAGGTCCAGAACCCGTCAAAGACCGCAGGTCCGGGACGCGCATGCGGGTTCCGGTTAAGTCTTGCAAAAAGGGCCTGCGCAGGCGGTGAACCTGATTTTAGTGATTGACTGGAATCCTATCGCCGTTTGATGAACCCGCTTTCGGGCGGGATGTTAACCAGTCGACAAGCGACACAGTCGGCAAAATCGACACAAGGATAGGCAATGAAGGAGTACTACTTGTGCCAATAGGACTGAAACAGAAACAGGCGATTGTTGCTGAAGTCAATGATACGGCAGGCAAGGCCGTCTCGGCAGTCATGGCCGACTATCGGGGAATTCCGGTATCGGGTATGACGCAGCTACGAGAACAGGCCCGTGAAGCGGGCGTTTATGTCAAAGTGATCCGTAATACTTTGGCGAAGCGAGCATTTGAGGGCACGGATTATGAGTGTCTGTCCGACGCGCTGATCGGCCCTAACGTGCTTGCGTTCTCTCTCGAGGACCCTGCATCCGCAGCCAGGCTGTTCAAGGAATTTGCCAAAACTCACCCGGCCTTTGAGATTAAGGCGCTGAGTTACGGTGGCAAGTTTATTCCCGGCGAACAGATCGATTCACTGGCCACATTGCCGACTCACGAAGAGGCGCTATCGATGCTGATGGCGGTGATGCTTGCGCCGGCCAATAAACTTGCGCGAACCCTGAACGATATTCCGGGCAGAGTGACGCGGGCAACGGCCGCAGTTCGTGACCAGAAGCAACAGGCAGCTTGACAGTAAACCAAATAATCGGAGATAGGACCCATGGCTTTGTCCAAAGATGATGTTTTGAATGCAATTGCAGAAATGAGCGTGATGGAAGTTGTCGAGCTTGTTGATGCGATGGAAGAAAAGTTTGGCGTTTCTGCAGCCGCTGCAGTCGCTGCGGCCCCTGCGGCTGGCGCGGCCGAAGGTGGCGCTGAGGCAGCTGAAGAACAAGATGAATTTGACGTTGTTATTACCGCGGGTGGTGAAAAGAAAGTCAATGCCATCAAGGTTGTCCGTGCCATTACAGGTCTTGGTCTCAAAGAGGCGAAGGCGCTGGTTGACGAGGCACCGGCTACCGTGAAGGAAGGCGTTAACAAGGAAGAGGCCGAAGATATTAAAAAGCAACTTGAAGAAGCGGGCGCAACAGCAGAGCTGAAGTAATCCAGGGAATTGACATCGATCTCGGAAAGACACAGCGCAAAAGGCTGGCGGCTCTGTTTGGCCGACCGGCCTTTCTGTGCTTGCGAAACGTGATGTTTTATCGTCAGCGAATCAATAATCTAGCTTGGAGGCATTAATGGCCTATTCATACACAGAGAAAAAACGTATTCGAAAGGATTTCGGCAAGCTGCCGAGGGTGATGGACATCCCTTACCTGCTTGCTACCCAGGTCGAATCGTACCAGGAATTTTTGCAAGACGATTTGGCGCTGGAAGATAAAGCCGAGAAGGGATTGCACGCGGCATTCAAGTCTGTGTTTCCCATTGTCAGCTATTCAGGCAACGCTGCCCTGGAATACGTAAGCTATAGCCTCGGAAGGCCGCCGTTCGATGTGAAAGAGTGTCAATTGAGAAGCCTCACGTACGCCGTTCCCCTTCGTGTCAAAGTCAGACTTATTATTTACGATAAAGACTCCTCTAATAAGGCTATAAAGGATATCAAGGAACAGGAAGTGTACATGGGAGAGATACCTCTCATGACAGAGAACGGAACGTTCGTTATCAATGGAATTGAGCGAGTAATTGTCTCCCAGCTTCACCGTTCCCCTGGTGTTTTCTTTGATCACGACAAGGGTAAGACACACTCGTCGGGTAAATTGTTGTACACGGCTCGGGTAATCCCGATGCGTGGTTCCTGGCTTGATTTCGAGTTTGACCCGAAGGACTGCGTCTTTGTGAGAATAGACCGTCGTCGCAAATTGCCGGCCACTGTCTTGATGAGAGCGCTGGGCTACACATCCCAGGAAATACTGGAGATGTTTTTCGACACGGATACGTTCTATATCAAAAAAGACGGATACAGCTTCGACCTCATCCCGGGCAGGCTGCGGGGTGAAACGGCTCGATTCGATATTAAAGACAATAACGGTGAAGTCCTTGTCAAGGAAGGCACGCGAATTACCGCAAGACATATCAGAAACATTGAAAATGCCAAACTCAAGGCAATCGATGTGCCTGAAGAATATGTGTGCGGACACGTACTTGCTGAGGATATAGTTGACGAAGAAACCGGTGAAGTTGTCATTCCCTGCAATACGACGATAAGTAACGAGACCCTCGAGAAGCTACGGGAGCTTGAGGTTAAGTCGTTCCCGACAATATTTACCAACGATCTGGATTGTGGTCCGTTTATCTCGGATACGCTGAAAGTCGACCCGACTACCAATCGCCTGGAAGCACTCGTCGAAATCTATCGAATGATGAGACCGGGCGAGCCGCCGACCAAGGAAGCAGCTGAAAATCTGTTTACCAATCTGTTTTTCTCGCCGGAGAGATATGATCTGACGGCAGTGGGCCGTATGAAATTCAATCGTCGCCTTGGGAGAGACATTGAGACAGGTGAGGGTATCCTGAGCAATGATGACATCATCGACGTCATCGCCTGCCTGATCAATATCCGCAACGGTAAGGACACCGTGGACGACATCGACCATCTTGGGAATCGCCGAATCAGGTCCGTGGGTGAGATGGCTGAAAATGCATTTCGTCTCGGTTTGATCCGGGTAGAAAGGGCTGTCAGAGAGCGATTGAGTCTGGCTGAATCCGAAGGGTTGATGCCCCAGGATTTGATCAATGCCAAGCCAGTTGCGGCAGCGGTGAAGGAGTACTTTGGTTCGGCCCAGTTGTCCCAGTTTATGGATCAGAACAACCCATTGTCCGAGGTGACACATAAACGCAGGGTGTCTGCGTTAGGACCGGGTGGTTTGACCCGAGAGCGAGCTGGATTCGAAGTGCGCGACGTTCACCCCACGCACTATGGCCGGGTCTGTCCGATTGAAACCCCGGAAGGGCCGAATATCGGCTTGATCAATTCGTTGGCCTCATATGCGCGTACCAATGAATACGGATTTCTGGAAACACCGTATCGACGCGTTATAGAGGGCCAGGTAACGGAAGATATCGAATATCTGTCGGCTATCGTCGAAGGTGACTATGTCATAGCCCAGGCGAGTGCGCAGGTAGATGAGAAAGGGAAGCTGGTTGACGATCTGGTTGACGTGCGCCATCAGGGTGAATTCACCAAGATGCCTGTTGAAAGCGTCAACTTTATGGATGTGTCACCACAACAGGTGGTATCCGTGGCGGCGTCACTGATTCCGTTCCTGGAGCATGATGATGCCAACCGTGCCTTGATGGGCTCCAACATGCAGCGGCAGGCCGTGCCCACGTTACAGGCAGAGAAACCCCTGGTCGGCACCGGCATGGAACGTATTGTCGCGCGCGACTCCGGCGTCTGCGTTGTTGCACAACGTGGCGGTGTCGTGGAAACGGTGGATGCAGCCCGCATTGTTATTCGGGTCAGCGATGAGGAAACGGAATCCGGCGAGGCTGGTGTCGATATTTACAAGCTCACCAAATATACAAGGTCAAATCAGAATACCTGTATCAATCAAAGACCGTTGGTCCATGAAGGCGACGTGATAGCCAGGAAAGATATTCTGGCGGACGGTCCCTCCATCGACATGGGCGAACTCGCGTTGGGTCAGAACACGCGTATGGCGTTTATGACCTGGAATGGTTATAACTTCGAGGATTCCATCCTGGTATCCGAACGCATTGCCAAGGAAGATCGATTCACATCGATCCATATTCAAGAGCTGACTTGTATTGCTCGTGATACCAAACTGGGTTCTGAAGAAGTCACCTGCGATATTCCCAATGTAGGTGAAAGCGCGCTGTCGAAACTCGATGAGTCCGGTATCGTATACATCGGTGCCGAAGTGAATGCCGGCGATATTCTCGTGGGCAAGGTCACCCCGAAGGGTGAAACACAGTTGACCCCTGAAGAGAAGCTCCTGAGAGCAATTTTTGGCGAGAAAGCTTCCGACGTAAAGGATACCTCTCTGCGGGTTCCCACCAGCTACAATGGTACGGTGATCGATGTCCAGGTATTTACCCGGGATGGCATCGACAAAGATCAGCGGGCACTCGACATCGAAAGACAGGCGTTGGATGAGGTCCGTAAGAATATTGAAGAGGAATATCGAATCATCGAGACTGCAACCTTCGAGCGGTTGTTCGATTCTCTGGTTGGCAAGAAGGTTGTTGCCGGTTCGAAGTTGAAGAAGGGCGATAAGCTGACCAAAGAGTATCTGAATGAATTGCCCACGGACGACTGGTTTAAACTTCGTCTGGAAGACGACGAGCTCAATGATCGCCTCGAGCAGGCGGATCGTCGCCTCAAGGAACGTCGCCAGGCACTGGATGAAGAATTCGAGGAAAGTAAGGGCAAGTTGCAAAGTGGCGACGACCTGGCGCCGGGCGTGCTGAAAATCGTCAAGGTGCATTTGGCGATCAAGCGTCGCATCCAGCCTGGCGACAAGCTGGCCGGTCGCCATGGTAACAAAGGCGTGATTTCCGTGATCAAGCCTGTCGAGGACATGCCATTCGATGCTGACGGAGAACCCGTGGACATTGTGCTTAATCCATTGGGTGTGCCGAAACGTATGAATGTCGGGCAGATTCTGGAAACTCACCTGGGCTGGGCTGCCCATGGCCTTGGAAAGAAAATTTCCCAAATGCTGGATGCACAGCGAAAGGTCGAGGAGGTGCGTGAATTCCTGAAGAAGGTCTACAACGTCAGTAGTCGGCAGGAGGATCTTGATTCACTGTCAGACGAGGAAATCCTGCAGTTGGCTAATAACCTCCGTGGGGGGGTGCCCATGGCAACCGGCGTGTTCGACGGTGCCTCGGAAGAGGAAATCAAGTCCATGCTGGAGCTGGCAGATTTGCCCAGAGATGGTCAGACCACGCTCTACGATGGTTGTACAGGCGAGGCCTTTGCCAGGCCGGTGACGATTGGCTATATGTACATGCTTAAGCTCAATCACCTTGTGGATGATAAAATGCACGCACGTTCTACCGGTTCTTACAGCCTGGTGACACAGCAGCCCCTGGGCGGCAAGGCCCAATTCGGTGGCCAGAGGTTCGGAGAAATGGAGGTATGGGCCCTGGAGGCGTATGGCGCGGCCTACTCATTGCAGGAAATGCTCACAGTGAAGTCCGACGATGTCCATGGACGTACCCGGATGTACAAGAATATTGTGGACGGTGACTACCGGATGGAGCCGGGTATGCCCGAATCCTTCAATGTCCTGGTCAAGGAAATCAAATCGCTTGGTATCGATATCGAGCTTGAAAATGACTGATATGAATACCGGACTACTGCACTTCTGGCGCAGTTGGACACAACAGAATTCAATTGATGGCGGGCGTGAGCCCGGCGTGGAGGAAAGCCTTGAAAGATCTTCTTAATATACTCAAGTCGCAAGGGCAATCAGATGACTTTGATTCACTCCGCATAGGGCTTGCCTCGCCGGAGCTGATTCGGTCCTGGTCGTATGGTGAGGTGAAAAAGCCGGAAACGATCAACTATCGGACCTTCAAGCCGGAACGTGATGGACTGTTCTGTGCCAAGATCTTTGGTCCCACCAAGGACTACGAGTGCTTGTGCGGAAAGTACAAGCGCTTGAAACACCGAGGCGTTATCTGCGAGAAGTGCGGCGTTGAAGTGGCCCTGGCGAAGGTTCGACGGGAACGAATGGGTCACATAGAGCTTGCCAGCCCGGTTGCCCATATCTGGTTTCTCAAGTCCCTGCCCTCGCGAATCGGTCTGCTTCTCGATATGACGCTGCGGGATATTGAGCGCGTACTTTACTTTGAGTCCTTTATCGTCATCGATCCGGGCTTGACAACACTCGAAAAGCGGCAGTTGCTCAACGACGAGCAGTATTATGAGGCGCTGGAAGAATTCGGGGATGAATTTGAAGCGAAGATGGGCGCTGAAGCCGTTCAGGATCTGATGCGCGAAATGGATCTGAAGGAAGAAATCGCCCAGATGCGGGAAGAGCTTCCCCAGACCAATTCTGATACCAAGATCAAGAAGTTGACGAAGCGGCTGAAGCTGATGGAAGCTTTCGAGCGGTCCGGTAACGATCCTGAATGGATGATACTCAACGTCTTGCCGGTCCTGCCGCCCGATCTGCGCCCGCTGGTACCGTTGGAAGGTGGTCGATTTGCCACATCCGATCTGAACGATCTGTATCGACGGGTCATTAATCGCAACAACAGGTTGAAACGACTGCTGGATCTGAACGCCCCCGACATCATTGTGCGCAACGAAAAGCGTATGTTGCAGGAGAGTGTCGACGCGTTGTTGGACAATGGCAGACGTGGCCGTGCCATTACAGGCACTAATAAGCGGCCACTTAAATCCCTTGCCGATATGATCAAGGGCAAGCAAGGTCGATTCCGACAAAATCTGCTGGGTAAACGCGTGGACTATTCCGGCCGGTCGGTTATTGTGGTCGGACCCACATTGCGGCTACATCAGTGCGGGCTGCCAAAGAAGATGGCGCTGGAGTTATTCAAGCCGTTTATCTTCGGCAAGCTTGAAGCCAAGGGTCTGGCGACGACCATCAAGGCAGCCAAGAAGATGGTGGAACGTGAGACCGCTGAAGTCTGGGATATTCTTGCGGAAGTCATCCGAGAACATCCTGTTCTTCTTAATCGTGCGCCAACGTTGCATCGTCTGGGAATTCAGGCGTTCGAGCCGGTACTGATTGAAGGCAAAGCGATACAGCTTCATCCATTGGTTTGTCTTGCCTACAATGCCGACTTTGACGGCGACCAGATGGCGGTACACGTGCCGTTAACCCTGGAGGCTCAGCTGGAGTCCCGGGCCTTGATGATGTCGACCAACAATGTGCTGTTGCCGGCCGATGGTCAACCGATCATCGTTCCTTCCCAGGACGTGGTCCTCGGCATTTATTATATGACCCGGGAGCGGGTCAACGATGTCGGCGAAGGTATGCATTTTGCTGATGTGGCAGAAGTATCGCGAGCGTTTAACACAGGCAAAGTAGGTCTTCAGGCCCGGGTCAAGATTCGTGTTACGCAGACTGTCAAGACCGAAGATGGTGAGTTTGTTACCCGAACAGAAATCAAGGACACCACTGTCGGTCGCGCCCTGGTCTTTGAAATCGTCCCGGATGGGCTTGGCTTCGATGAGGTCAACAAGACCATGGGGAACAAGGATATCGCGGCGCTGATTAATACCTGTTATCGAACAGTGGGTTTGAAAGATACGGTGATCTTTGCGGACCAGTTGATGTACATGGGGTACGAGTATTCTACCCGCTCCGGTGCATCCATCGGCGTGGATGATTTTGTTATACCTGCCGAAAAGGCAACGATTATCGGCGAGGCTGAAGACGAAATCAGGGAAATCGAATCCCAGTATGCTTCGGGTCTTGTCACCCAGGGTGAGAAGTACAACAAAGTCGTCGATATCTGGACCCGCGCCAATGACCAGGTGGGGACCGCAATGATGGATACCCTGTCCACCGAGAAAGTCATTAATCGTGAAGGTGAGGAGGAAGAACAGACGTCTTTCAATAGTGTCTGGATGTATTCCGAATCCGGTGCCCGGGGTTCTCCGGCGCAGATCCGGCAGCTTTCAGGCATGCGTGGTCTGATGACCAAACCGGACGGCTCTATTATCGAGACGCCCATTACGGCGAACTTCCGTGAAGGCCTCTCGGTGATGCAGTACTTTATTTCTACTCACGGTGCCCGCAAGGGTCTGGCGGATACCGCATTGAAGACGGCCAACTCCGGGTATTTGACCCGGCGTCTGGTGGACGTGTCCCAGGATATGGTTGTTACCGACGAAGATTGCGGTACCGAAGAAGGCCTGCTGATGACAGCCGTTATTGAAGGCGGCGATGTGGTAGAGCCGTTGGGTACCAGAGTACTTGGTCGCGTGGTTGCGAAAGATGTGTTGAACGCAGCAGGCGACAAGGTGGTTATTCCGCGAGGAACCATGATCGATGAACGCTGGGTTTCACGTCTGGAAGAACTCGGTGTTGACGAGGTTCTCGTACGTAGCCCGATTAGTTGCAAGACCCGCTATGGAATCTGCACTTACTGTTATGGCCGGGACCTCGGTCGAGGCCACATCGTTAATATCGGCGAAGCTATTGGCGTCATTGCGGCGCAATCGATTGGCGAACCTGGAACTCAGCTTACCATGCGTACCTTCCACATTGGTGGCGCGGCCTCCAGGGCAACGGCTGTTGACAATGTTCAAGTCAAGCATGCCGGTACGGTGAGACTCCATAACCTCAAGACGATTGAAAAGACAAACGGTGACTTGATCGCCGTGTCCAGGTCGGGCGAGTTGGCGGTTGCGGATGAAGAATCCGGTCGTGAGCGAGAGAGATATAAGCTCCCTTACGGTGCAATATTGAAGAAGAAAGAAGATGAGCATGCGGACTCCGGCGAAATTGTCGCCAGCTGGGATCCTCATACTCACCCGATCGTGACCGAGGTCAAGGGTCGTGTGATATTTGAAGGTATGGAGGAAGGCACCACGGTTCGTCGACAGACTGACGAGCTGACCGGCCTTTCCAGTATCTCTATTCTCGATCCCAAAGACCGGCCGAGTTCCGCTCGCGATACTCGACCCGCGGTACGGCTGGTGGATCACAAAGGCGAGCAATTGTACCTTGCGGGTACTGATGTGCCGGCCCACTATTTTCTCGAGGCCAATGCAATCCTGAGTCTGGAAGATGGCGATCAGGTCGAAATCGGCGACATCATTGCCAGAATTCCTCAAGAAGGATCCAAAACACGTGATATTACCGGTGGTTTGCCGCGAGTCGCGGACCTGTTTGAGGCCAGAAAGCCGAAAGATGGGGCGGTTCTGGCAGAAGTATCCGGTACAGTCAGCTTTGGCAAGGAAACCAAGGGTAAGCGCCGCCTGATGATTACACCAGCGGATGGTAGTGAAATCCGAGGCAACAAGGATCATTACGAGGTGCTGATTCCCAAGTGGCGGCATATGACCGTGTTCGAAGGTGAACATGTGGAAAAAGGTGAGGTCGTGTCCGATGGCCCCGAAAACCCCCATGACATCCTGCGTTTGAAGGGGGTCTTCGAACTCACCAAATACATCGTCAAGGAAGTTCAGGATGTGTATCGGCTCCAGGGTGTCGGTATTAACGACAAGCACATTGAGGTCATTGTTTGCCAGATGCTGCGTAAGGTCGACATTGTCGAGCCCGGCGACTCGGAGATGATTCGGGGTGAACAGCTCGAAAGGAACCGGATACTGGAAGAGAACGATCGTCTGCTGGCCGAAGGCAAGGAGCCGATTCAATACCAGCGTATCTTGCTTGGCATCACCAAGGCATCGCTGGCGACGGAGTCGTTTATCTCGGCTGCTTCCTTCCAGGAAACCACGCGAGTTCTGACCGAGGCTGCTGTTACAGGCAAACGGGATTATCTGCGGGGCCTGAAGGAGAATGTCATTGTGGGCCGGTTGATACCGGCGGGCACTGGCCTGAAGTATCATGAGGACCGCAAGCGCAAGCGCGAGGGCGTTGAGGAATCGGCAGTCAGTGCGACAGAAGTCGAACAGGCGCTGAGCGAGGCTCTGAATTCCGGAGGCTCGTAAGAGCAGCAACTAGCCGTCGTCCCGGAATTCTGCGTAGCAGAATATCCGGGATCTGGTTACCCAAGTCGATCCCGGATAGCCGCTTCGCGGCTTCCGGGATGACGGGCGCCGCGTTAAACCTGTATCTGAATTAGCAGTTGACTATAAGTGGTGAGGTAATTAGACTTCCGCCTCGCTTTTTGACAGGGGCTTTGCTTGCAAAAGCAATCCATGGTCCCTGTCATTTTGATTTAAGCTGGAGCAATTTTTATGGCCAGAATCAGCCAATTGGTTCGAAAACCGCGAAAGCGCCGGGTCACCAAAAGTGACGTCCCTGCTCTGCAGGGCTGTCCGCAACGCCGGGGCGTTTGTACGCGGGTCTACACGACAACGCCAAAAAAACCTAACTCTGCACTGCGAAAGGTCTGCAGGGTCAGGCTGACCAATGGCTATGAAGTGGCGTCTTACATAGGCGGTGAAGGTCACAACCTTCAGGAACACTCAGTGGTACTGATCCGCGGGGGTCGTGTTAAGGACCTGCCTGGTGTCAGGTATCACACCGTTCGCGGTACGCTGGATACCACCGGTGTAAGTGACCGTATGCAAGGTCGATCCAAGTACGGTACGAAGAAACCCAGAGCGTAACGAATGTCGCTTTATTTGACCCTGGCTGGGAAAGCTCAGTCAGAGTAAGGCCAGGTTCGCTTCTTGATGAGCGAATCCTGGGGAACCTGAAGACAACAGGATATCGAGATGCCTCGACGCAGAGTACCCGAGAAACGGGAAATATTGCCAGATCCCAAGTATGGCAACCAGATACTGGCCAAGTTCATGAATCATGTCATGGTCAGTGGTAAGAAGGCCGTTGCAGAACAAATCGTTTACGGCGCGCTTGATCGCATCCGCGAACGAACCGGCGGCGATCCGATAGAAGTATTCGATGCCGCGCTGGAAACCGTTGCACCTATGGTGGAAGTGAAATCTCGGCGAGTTGGTGGGGCGACCTACCAGGTGCCCGTGGAGGTCAGGCCGTCACGTCGGAACGCTCTCGCGATGAGATGGCTTGTGGATTCAGCCCGTAAACGTGGCGAGAAGTCCATGGCCATGCGTCTAGCCGGTGAGCTAATGGATGCCGCCGAGGGACGTGGCGCCGCGGCCAGAAAGCGAGAAGACACCCATCGAATGGCTGAGGCTAACAGAGCCTTTGCGCATTATCGGTTCTAGTACATTTTTTTAAGGCCCTGATGGCAGGGTCAATCAAGGATTTTAGACAGTGCCCAGAAAAACTCCGCTAAAAAGATATCGCAACATCGGTATTGTTGCCCATGTGGACGCAGGCAAAACCACGACCACGGAACGCGTTCTTTTCTACACAGGGCTTTCTCACAAGATCGGGGAAGTTCATGACGGCGCCGCTGTAATGGACTGGATGGAGCAGGAGCAAGAACGCGGTATCACAATTACCTCGGCTGCAACTACCTGCTTTTGGCAAGGCTCGGAGAAACAGTTCGATGAGCATCGCATCAATATCATCGACACGCCCGGTCACGTCGATTTCACTATTGAGGTAGAACGATCCCTTCGAGTCCTGGACGGCGCGGTTGTCGTGTTCTGCGGTACGTCGGGTGTTGAGCCACAGTCTGAAACTGTGTGGCGTCAGGCGAACAAGTATGAGGTTCCACGACTGGTTTTTGTCAACAAGATGGATCGCGCCGGCGCTGATTTCCTTCGCGTCGTAAAGCAAATCGAAGATCGGCTTGGCTCCACCCCGGTACCTTTGCAGATGGCTATCGGTGCAGAAGACAATTTTGAGGGCGTGGTGGATCTCGTCAAAATGAAGGCTATCTACTGGAATATGGAAGACCTGGGCCTGTCGTTTGTCGAGAAAGACATCCCTGAGGATATGGTGTCGTTGTGTCAGGAGTATCGGGAAAACCTGGTCGAAATGGCCGCGGAGGCCGATGATGAATTGATGGAAATTTATCTCAATGACGGTGAACTCTCTACAGAGCAAATCAAGAAGGGCATTCGTATCCGGACTATTGCCAACGAGATAGTTCCGGCGCTATGTGGATCTGCGTTCAAGAACAAGGGTGTCCAGACGATGTTGGATGCCGTGATTGAGTATCTGCCGGCGCCGGATGAGGTCAAGGCAATTCGTGGTTTTCTGGACGACAAACAGGAAACGGAAGCGACTCGTAAAGCGGATGATGACGAACCGTTTGCGGCGCTTGCCTTCAAGGTCTCTACCGATCCTTATGTTGGCACGCTAACCTTCTTCCGGGTTTACTCCGGCGTATTGCAAACTGGCGACTCTGTATACAACCCGATCAAGAGCCGAAGAGAACGAATCGGGCGAATGGTACAGCTTCATTCCAACTCAAGAAACGAGATTAAAGAGGTGCGTGCCGGCGAAATCGCGGCTGCCATCGGTCTCAAGCAGACCACCACGGGCGATACCCTGTGTGATGAGAATCATGTTATTACCCTGGAGCGAATGGATTTCCCGGACCCTGTCATTCATGTTGCCGTAGAACCGAAGACCAAGGCGGATCAGGAAAAAATGGGTGTTGCCCTGGGCAAGCTCGCGGCAGAAGATCCTTCGTTCAGTGTGCGCACCGATGAAGAATCAGGCCAGACCATTATTGGCGGTATGGGTGAGCTTCATCTCGATATCATTATCGACAGAATGAAGCGTGAATTCGGTGTCGAAGCGAATATCGGTAAACCCCAGGTTGCTTATCGGGAAACCATTCGTAAAGCGGTGGACTCGGAAGGCAAGTTTGTTCGTCAGACTGGCGGCCGCGGTCAATATGGGCACGTCTGGATTCACCTGGAACCTCTCGAAGAAGGCGATTACGAATTCGTCGACAAGATTGTCGGTGGTGTGGTGCCCCGTGAATATATTGGGGCCGTCGATAAGGGAATCAGAGAGCAAATGGCCAATGGCGTGTTGGCCGGTTATCCGTTACAAGGCGTACGTGCCACCTTGTACGATGGTTCCTACCACGACGTCGACTCCAGTGAAGTGGCGTTCAAGGTAGCGGCTTCCATGGCATTCAAGGATGGTGCCCTCAAGGCAAGCCCCGTGTTACTCGAGCCCGTGATGAAAGTGGAAGTTGTCACACCGGAAGACTACTACGGTGATATTATCGGTGACCTCAATCGCCGCCGTGGGCTTGTGTTGGGCATGGACGACGTGCCCGCAGGAAAGGCCGTGAAGGCGGAAGTGCCCCTGTCGGAGATGTTCGGTTATGCGACCGACATGCGCTCTGCGACTCAGGGTCGGGCCACTTACTCGATGGAATTCGAGACCTATAAGGAAGTGCCCGACAACATTGCAGAAACAGTAATAAGTAAAGTGAGTTAAGGCCGGTCGTGGCCCAACGAGCTCCCGTAGAAGTATCAGGTATCTAATTGGAGGTGAGAAGTGTCCAAAGCGAAATTTGAGCGGACCAAGCCGCACGTAAATGTCGGCACGATCGG
>JBBDSF010000222.1:0-6561 GCA_040905125.1 Pseudomonadales bacterium
GGACCCGTCCTCCACCAGGCTTCAGGTTTCATGAATAATCCAGGCCAGCTTCTAGAAGCTAGAAGCTGGAGCCTGGAGTCTGTACCATTCCACCTATTATCATCGAGTCCGGAGCCGCCCGTGAATGAACCGCTGTCAATTTGGGAATTGGTTGTTAACGCCAGTTTTGTTGTGCAATTGGTGATGGTGATCCTGCTATTGGCCTCTATAACCTCATGGGTCATGATCTTTCAGCGCGGCCTCATGCTGTCTGCGGTCAACCGAGAGGCTATCGAATTTGAACAGGAATTCTGGTCGGGCAAGGACCTGCGCAAGATATATCAGGAATTGAGCGAGCAGGAAGAAGACTCCATTGGCATAGAAAACATATTTTCCGCCGGGTTCCGGGAATTTTCGCGTCTCAGGCAGCAGGAAGATGCCGATCCCGATCGGGTCATGCAGAATGTACAGCGAGCCATGCGGGTGTCCATGTCCCGGGAGGAAGAACGACTCGAGGCGCATCTGCCATTTTTGGCGACGGTCGGCTCGACCAGTCCGTATGTGGGACTGTTCGGTACCGTGTGGGGTATCATGAATTCCTTTCGGGGTTTGGCGACGGTGGAACAGGCGAGTCTTTCCGTTGTGGCTCCCGGTATTTCCGAGGCGCTGGTGGCAACCGCCATGGGCCTGTTTGCGGCTATACCGGCGGTCATTGCGTATAACCGGTATTCCGCCCAGGTAGAAGTTATCGTCAATCGCTTTGAAACCTTTACCGATGAATTCAGCAGCATCCTGTATCGGGCCATCCACAAATAGTCCAATTGATCCCGGAGATTGATCATGGCCAAAGCTCAACGTAGAAAGCCCATGTCGGAAATCAACGTTGTTCCATACATTGACGTGATGCTCGTATTACTGGTGATTTTCATGGTAACGGCACCGCTAATGACGCAGGGCGTCAAGGTCGATCTCCCGGATGCGACCTCCGGTCCACTCAAGATCGATCAGAATGAACCAGTATTGGTGGTTTCGGTCAAATCTGACAAGACCTATTACATGAACGTGGGGGACGAAGAGGAACAGATTGATCGAGCTCAGATTCGTGAACGGGCGGGTAAAATCATGGCTGCAAACCCGGATATCAAGGTGCTTGTAGAGGGCGATGAAAGTCTTGAATACGGTGTAGTGATTGGCGTAATGAATATTCTTCAAGCAGCAGGTGCGCAAAGCGTGGGATTGATCACCGAGCCACCCGAACAATAAACCCGTCATGTATTTCAATAATTCCTACATAGTGCCAATCGTGTTGTCGACAGCATTTCATGCGTTGGTGATTACGGCGATGTTTGTGAATTGGGAAGGTGATCCGACAATCCAGCTGGTACCTGACGAACGTTATTATATTGAGGCAAGTGTGGTTCGACAGAATCCTCATGAGGCGAAAGAGCGCGAGAAAAAGGCGACTCAGCAAGTGCAAGCAGCGCGCCAGAAGGAGGCACAAGCCAGGCAAGCTGCCGATCGACGCAGGAAAGAGGCAATGAAGCAGGAGCAAGCGGAGAGAGAGCAAGCGGAACGGGAGCAGCGACAGAAAGAAACACAAATGCCGGAACTCGCGGAAATACCGAAACTGGACGAAATTGACCAGGAAACAGAGAAGTCGGATCCGGTAAAGGAAGCCGAACGCAAGCGCATGGAAGAAAATCTGGTCAACGAAATCATGGAGGAACAGGAATACAGGCGCGCGATTACGGCTGACGAAAAAGCGATGGCGTATGTTGCGCAGATCAAACGTCAGATTGCGCAGAATTGGTCGAGGCCACCAAGCGCGAGGCGTGATATGGAAGCAATGTTGCGGGTACGTCTTGTACCTACCGGAGAAGTCGTCAATGTGTCCGTCGTGAAGTCGAGTGGAAACAGCGCCTTTGATCGATCGGCAGTACTGGCGGTTGAGAAAGCGGATCGGTTCCAGGTCCCGAATGACTCCAGCCAGTTTGAAAGGAACTTCAGAGAATTTAACGTGCTCTTCAGACCCGAGGACTTACGTTTATAACTTCGCTTTTGAGCAACTTGATGGTGTTTAATGAAATTAGTTAAAAGAATTCCAGCGTATTTTTTATTTGTCCTGCTGATTCAAGGCTTCTCGAGTACGACAATGGCCGAACTGACCATTGAGGTCACTCAGGGTGTCGATAATGCTGTCAGGATTGCCGTAGTCCCTTTCGATTGGCGTGGCAGGAACGCACTTCCTGAAAATGTGGATCAGATAACAAGTGCTGATCTGACGATGAGCGGGCGTTTCGAGACATTGCCGGTAAAGCAGATGCTCAGTCTGCCAAACGAGTCTGATGAAATCCTGTTTCGCGACTGGCGCCTGCTCGATGTGTCCTATGTGGTCATAGGCTATATGGAGCCGCTTGATTACGGGATTCGATTGCACTTCGAACTGCATGATGTGTTCAAGCAATCCATGATATTAAGTCAGACAATTGAAGGTGGCCCCAACGATCTTCGGGACATGGCCCACTACGTAAGCGACGTTGTGTTCGAGGAATTGACCGGTATCGAAGGTGCCTTTTCAACGCGCATCATGTATGTGACGAGTACAGGCGGTGTCGAAAACCCTCGCTCGCAACTGAATATTGCCGACGCCGATGGGCATCGGGTGGATACCATTCTGCGTTCTTCCGAGCCGATCCTGTCCGCTGCATGGGGCCCGAAGGGTGACAGAATAGCCTACGTGTCATTCGAGAAGGACCGCAGACCCGCCATTTACCTGCGCAACCTGAAAGATGGTACGCAGCAGCAACTCACGAACTATAAGGGGCTTAACGGCGCACCCAGCTTTTCACCTGACGGTGACCGGTTGGCGATGGTTCTGTCCAAGGATGGAAATCCCGATATCTACGTACTGGATCTGCAAACCCGGCGGCTCAGGAGAATTACCCGACACTACGCGATCGACACCGAACCTTCCTGGACACCGGACGGCGAGTCCATCATTTTCACCTCGGACCGTGGCGGGCAACCCCAGATTTACAAAATTCGGCTTGAAGACTTTCAAATCGAGCGGTTGACTTTTGAAGGTGACTATAATGCCAAGGCGACCGTACTCCCTGATGGCAGCGGGCTCGTTATGGTGCATCGCCGAAATGGCACATTTCACATCGCGTTTCTGGATCTGCGCAGGGGACGAACGACGATCCTGACAGAGACCTCACTGGATGAATCCCCCAGTATCGCTCCTAATGGAAGTATGCTAATTTATGCGACCCAAGTGGACGATCAGGGTATTCTGGCCGGGGTATCGATTGATGGAAGTGTCAAGTACCAGCTACCGTCGACAGAAGGGGATGTGAGAGAGCCGGCATGGTCCCCTGGCAAACGCAAGAACTTCGAACCTGTCTTGCGTTAGTCATTGCTGCAGAATGTGACGCGAGTCACGTGAAGTTGCTGATAACTTTGTGGTTTAATCGATGTTTGGGGTTGAGTAACAGGAGCTGATCATGGGAACAATTAAAATTCGTGGTGTACTGGCGGTCATATTTGCCGCGTTAATGTTGGCCGGATGTGCCAGTACAGAAACCGAAGAGCCGGAGACAGAGGTAGCGCCACAGCCGGAGCCGACGCAAACTCAAACTCGAGAACCGCCAGAGCCCGAGGAACCGAAGCAACGCGTGGAGCGCGGCAAGCTGGTTATCGACCTGCCGGGTGAGGATGGCACTGAAGAATTGGAAGGTGTGGTTTACTTCGATTTTGACCAGGCTATCGTTAAGCGTGGATTCCATGAAGAACTTGCCAAGCATGCGGATTTTCTTACCGATAATCGGGGTCAGCAGGTACGGTTGGAAGGACATGCGGACGAGCGTGGTACCAGGGAGTACAACCTGGCACTCGGTGAGCGCCGGGCCAACGCTGTCAGAGCGTATCTTGTCGCTCAGGGCGTCTCCGGTATGCAGATCGACGTGATCAGTTATGGAGAAGAAAGACCTGCAGTGGGTGGTCATAACGAGGCGGCATGGGCAAAGAATCGACGAGTCGAGATCGAGTATACCCGCTGATTTTTCTTGTCGGGGCCAGTTCGCATGATTAGACAGGGTCCGTCTTTATCAGTTCTGGTTGGCTGCTGTCTGCTGGTTGCCTGCGCCCCCTTCGTGTTTGCTGCCAGCCCTGTCTCGGTGGAATCCCGCTCCAGTGATGATAATGCCTCAACCGGACCTGCACCTGACCAGAACAGACCACGGGAGATACCTTTCGAGGCGCCTGTGGAAGGGGATGAACGGTCTTCCGGTGCGGGTGAACTTACTTACCAGATGCAACTCCTGCAAAATGAAGTTCGGGACCTGAGAGGTCGGGTCGAACAACTTCAGCATGAACTTTCCCGCATGAAATCAATCCAGGAAGATCGCTATCTGGATCTGGACGAACGGTTTCAACGCCTGCTTGATCGGCGCGGCGGCGGACGTCCCGATCCTGACGACGGCGACGAAGAAAGCCCTTCAAAGCGCATGGACCTGGATATGCCAGGAGCCGACATTGAAGACATAGCCCGCTCAGTACCGAGCGGGGCGCAGTCAGGCTCGGGTGATGTCAGCGAAGAGAAGATGTATGAATCTGCACTGGAGATGATTCGAAATCGCAAGTATGACGAAGCCATTAGCCAGTTGCAGGATACAATCAAGCAATATCCCGAAGGTCAATATACTCCGAATGCGTATTACTGGCTTGGAGAAGTCTATGCAGCCAAGCCGGAACCGGAATATGCGTCGGCTCGTCAGGCACTTGCCCAGGTTATATCATTCTTCCCCGAACATAATAAGGCGGCGGATGCCGCATTCAAGCTGGGAAAGGTTTATCATTTGATGGGTGACTGCAAGAGAGCGAAAGATATTCTCACCCAGGTTATGGAGCAGCAACGAGGCAGATCGGTTGCCAATTTGGCTGAATCCTATCTTCGCGACAAGATCGATTGCGAGTAGCCACAACCCTGAAATGACCGCGACATCCATCAGGATTACCGAGATATTTTTCTCCCTGCAGGGGGAGGCGAAGACCACGGGTATTCCCACCGTATTTGTACGACTTACAGGCTGCCCGTTACGCTGTCAATATTGCGATACAGCCTATGCCTTTACGGGTGGCACACTTGAATCCATCGAAGAAATTCTGGCGCAGGTAGACAGCTATCAAACCAGGTATGTCACCGTAACGGGTGGCGAACCACTGGCGCAACCGGCTTGTCTCGACTTGCTCACTGCGCTTTGCGACGCGGGTTATCAGGTTTCATTGGAGACAGGGGGCGCACTGGATATCGCACCCGTGGACCCGCGAGTGAATATTGTCCTCGATTTGAAGACCCCCGGCTCAGGTGAAATGTCACGAAACTTATATGCAAACGTCGGCCACTTGAAACCATTGGATCAGGTCAAATTTGTCATATGCGATCGACAGGACTATGAATGGGCCAGATTTAAAGTGAATGAGCTCCGACTCATGGATCAGGTCGATGAGGTGCTCTTCTCGGCGAGTCATGATCAGTTATCTTCTACCGATCTGGCAGCGTGGATACTTGAGGATCGTTTACCCGTACGTCTGCAAATTCAGTTACACAAATACCTGTGGGGAGATAAACCGGGTGTCTGACCGGGCGGTTGTGTTGATTTCGGGCGGACTCGACTCGGCCACGACCCTGGCAATCGCCCTTGATGAGGGTTACGAATGTCATTGCCTGAGCTTCGACTATGGTCAACGCCACAGTACTGAAGTTCAATATGCGCAACGCCTTGCCCGAAAGCTCGGGGCCAGGGATCATAAGGTAGCGCGAATCGACCTGGACGCCTTCGGCGGTTCCGCGCTCACCGACACCAGTATCGACATCCCGACCGAAGCCGGCAAGGGAATCCCCGTCACTTACGTACCTGCCAGAAACACGGTGTTTCTGGCGTATGCTTTGGCATGGGCCGAGGTGTTGACCGCGACGGACATTTTTATCGGCGTCAATGCAGTGGACTATTCCGGTTATCCTGACTGCAGGCCGGAGTTCATTGAGGCCTTTGAGCGCATGGCAAATATCGCCACGCGCGCTGGCGTTGAAGGTTACGGTGTAAGAATACGTGCACCGTTGATCGATCTCAAAAAAGAAGAAATTATCAAGCGCGGCATCGCCCTGGGCCTGGAATATGGGGATACGGTATCCTGTTATCAGCTGGATGATAAGGGACTCGCGTGCGGAGACTGTGACAGTTGTCGAATTCGGCGAGCCGGTTTCGAACGTGCGGGTATACCCGATCCAACTCGCTACAGATTTGAGTAACGATATTACCGGGGGGCGGTGCAAAGTAATATGGTGGGCCGTGGTGGGCTCGAACCACCGACCAACTGGTTAAAAGCCAGCTGCTCTACCAACTGAGCTAACGGCCCCACTGCACCTTGTCGTAACTATCATCGCGAGCAACTTGTCATCTCATTGCAACCGGAGACCGAGATCCCTCGGCTCCGCTCCGCTCCGCTCGGGATGACATCTTCACTGTCATTTCGACCCGAGGGCCCAAGGACCGGAGGCCGAAGCCCCCTGTCATTTCGACC
>JBBDSF010000222.1:6661-15408 GCA_040905125.1 Pseudomonadales bacterium
GACCGGAGGCCGAAGGCCGTAGTGGAGAAATCACTGACTTCAAGATCCCTCGGCTCCGCTCGGGACGACACTGCCGTGTCGGCTCCAAAAGGCCGGTATGATACGCGTTTAAGCTCAAAACTCAAGAATATTCCGGTAATACCCTGCTCAGAATCTCTGGCGCCAGATCGGTGCCGGTCAGTTGCTCGATGGTAAGAATGCCGCCTGGATTAATGACATTGAATTCGATGACCCACGGATAGGCCAGATCCATTCCCACATATTCGGCACCAAACCCCTGCAGGAATTTGCCTATATTGGTCGCATAGTCTGCCTCGGCGGGTGTCAGCTCGCAGGACTCGGTTACCGCACCCTGCATGATATTGGTCCTGTGATCCTTGGTGGCGACGCGTTTGTACTGTCCCACGGGCTCGCCGCCGGCGAGCAGGACTCGTTTTTCGCCGTGAGCGATTTCTTCAACATAAGGCTGCAACAGGCAATACTGATCTTGCTCGGGCCCCGTCATAGATTCAAGAATGACGCGGGCATTGGGGTCTTCGGCCGTGAGCAGGTAAACGTCTCTGCCGAAACTGCCCGCCGGAGGTTTTGCGATCCAGCGACCGCCTTCCCGCTGCATCACTGCGAACAAGTCATCGGGTCGGGTGGAGGCATAAGAGGCAGGACATCTAAAAACACCCGGGTGACTGGCCATGAAGTATTTGCTTTTCAGATGCATGATCGCATCGATTGAGTTAATAATCCGGGCGCTTTCCTTGATGGTGTATAGTAGTTGAACCTTGTCCAGAAAGCTGTGTCGAAGACCCAGAGAAAGCACCCAAATGACATTAAAGTCAGCCAGTTCCAGTCGGTTGAGTTCAGGGAAGGGATCGCCCTCGCTAACGAGCCCGTTAAGTGTGAATCCTGCGGCGGTCACCCTCGAGCCATCCAGGGCAATCGAATCCATGAGACAGATGGAGACCTTGTGATTATGGCGGTACAGCTCATTGGCGAACCTGAGGTAATTACCGTCAACCAGCGCGTCGGTTTCCGCCACGAGTATGGCAATATTTGGCATGGATTACGTCGAGGGTATTGAAAGGCAGGAGTTTACCCCAAAATACTCAATAAATGGATGGCAGAAATGGCATAAATGCGGGTCATATGCTTTTGCTATAATTTACTTCTTGACATGACAGGTCGGTGATTTTAATGGCAGGTATCGCGTTTGAAGTTCCTCTTCACCAGAGCCATTCTCTCGGGGAAGGGGAGATTCAGCAATACAAAGACGACATCAAGGCGCTTCTCGAACGGGAAAATGCCGTGATCGTCGCGCATTACTATACCGATGACGCTATTCAGGAGCTGGCCGAGGAAACCGGCGGATGTGTATCCGATTCTCTGGAAATGGCGCGTTTCGGAACTCGAGTGGATGCACAGACGATCGTGGTGGCGGGCGTCAAGTTTATGGGTGAAACGGCGAAAATCCTCAATCCGGAAAAACGCGTTCTGATGCCGACGCTGGAAGCCACCTGTTCCCTGGATCTCGGATGCCCGGCGGATGAATTTTCCGATTTCTGCGATCAACATCCCGACCGAACGGTCGTCGTCTATGCCAATACCTCGGCGGAGGTCAAAGCAAGATCAGACTGGGTTGTCACATCGAGCATCGCGCTTGAAGTTGCCGAACATCTTATGGATAAGGGCGAGAAAATTCTCTGGGCGCCGGACAAATATCTGGGGGCCTATATCCAGAATGAAACCGGCGCGGACATGGTGATGTGGGATGGCTCGTGTATCGTACATGAGGAATTCAAGGCAAAAGGACTGGCAGATCTCAAACGGGTTTTCCCGGATGCGGCGGTACTGGTCCACCCTGAATCTCCCCGGGACGTGATCGAACTGGCCGATGTTGTTGGTTCGACCACGCAGATTATTAAAGCTGCGAAAGAATTGCCCAACGACAAGTTCATTGTGGCCACGGATAAAGGCATATTCCATAAGATGCGTCAGATGGTGCCTGACAAGACTTTTATTGAGGCGCCTACTGCCGGTAATGGTGCCACTTGTCGGAGTTGTGCCCACTGTCCATGGATGGGTATGAATGCCCTGGACAACTTGATGGAGTCGCTGGACAAGGGAACGAACGAGATCCTCGTGGACCCCGACATCCGGAAGCGAGCGCTTGCGCCCCTTGAGCGCATGGTCAGTTTTGCGGAATCCAATAAGCTGCGTGTACGAGGCACTGCCAGTAACTGATCAAGTCATTCCCGCTTGCGCGGGAATGACTTGATCAGTTACCCGCGTTGCTCCCGCTCTTCACGCAACTCGTGGATTTCTTCAATGCGTTGCCGGATGCGGGCAGAAGACTGAAAATTACCCTCTACCAGCGGCAAGGCGTAGCCAAGCTGTTTTATGGCCTGATCGAAGTTACCGTTTAATACGAAATACTCGGCACGCGCCTGATGCACCCCTACAATATTGTTGGCCAGACCGTATGTTTCAGCTAACAAATACCAGATATCCTGATCGTTTTCCCGTTTACGGGTTAAGTTGACGAGGAGTGGTTCTGCCTCTTTGGGTTGATCTGCTTTAAGCAAGGTTCTCGCATAGGCCATAGTTAACGGATAATTATCGGGATTGGTCTCGACCGCATCCTTTAAAATCTCCAGCGCTTGTTCGTAACGTTTGGCCTCGACATGGATATCTGCTTTGGCCAGTATGAACGCAATTTTCCCCGGATATTCGTCTTCAAGCATTCGCAGGTGACGCAGGGCCTCGTCTGTTTCCTGTTTCTCGGTCAGGGCCAGTACCAACCCATAGCGACTTGCCGCTTGCTTGACAAGGTCCGGCTGATCGAGACCCACCTTCATGCGGTTGACCGCGCTCGAAGGTGACTCGGCGGACATGACAAGCACGCGGTTGCGCATGAGCTGATAGTCCAGATCAGTTGGATACTGCTTTCTCTCATAGTTTCTGCTCTGATTATAAGAGTCTGCAATTCGCGATCTTGTTACCGGGTGAGTTCTCAGAAATTCCGGAACTTGATCTCCTGCATAGCGGTTGGCGCGATCAAGCCGTTCGAACATGTAGGCCATGGCGCGGGGATCCATGTCGGCATCGGCCAGCGTATCGATCCCTATTCTGTCGGCCTCTGCCTCCCGGGAGCGATTGTAACTGAGCGCCTGGTTCTGGGCCGCGGCCTGGGCCGTCGTCATCGCTGCCATGCCGGCTTCTCCGCCTGCCGTCGCCATTAATAGTATACCGGCCAACAATCCCGCCATACTGGTGATCGAGCTTTTCCGGTCAGCCTGAATCCGTCGCGCGAAGTGACGCTGGCTCAAGTGGGCCAGTTCGTGGGCGAGAATTGCGGCGACTTCGTGTTCGGTCTCGGCGTTCATGAACAGACCCTTGTTGATACCGATGACACCTCCGGGTACAGCAAAGGCATTGATGCGAGGGTCGTCGATAATCACCGTGTCCAGGCGCTTGTCTTCAAGTTGACTGTGGGCGGCCAGCCGATAGACGAGATGTTCGAGATAGTTCTTCAACAGAGGGTCTGACACGGTCGGTGCCTGGGCCCGCAGTGATCGCAGGAATTCCTGGCCGAGCTTGCGTTCCTGCTCAAGTGAGATCACGCCCGAGACGGAATCCCCTAACTTTGGCAGATTTCCTCCATTGCTTGAGCTGAACGCCGCAGGCGATGAGGCGAAAATCAATGCCAGCAACAGTATTTTGACAGGCATGCTATGTCCGCAATGCATAAAAAGAAGTAGTTCTAATGTAACTGATTAGACCGACGTGATACATAGATGTTCAGATCCCTTGTGGTTTATAGAGGGTGTGTCAGGATACCGGGACAGATATAATGCCCTATTTTGTGAGAGGTGCGCGTGGGCGGCGATATTGCAGTGGATAAAAAACTGGATGCGTGCGGCTTAACCTGCCCGCTACCCCTGCTCAAGGCGAAGCAGGCGCTCAATGGCATGGAACCGGGACGGGTGCTGGAAGTCGTCTGCACCGATCCTGGTTCGGTACGAGACTTCGAAGTCTTTACTCAGCAAAGCAGCCATCAACTCCTGAAGTCCCTGGAAGAAGACGGCAAGTTTTATTACTGGCTTAAAAAGCAGTGCTGACGGGAGTGCCATATGTTTGATGTAATGCGGGGCTGGGTGGATCACTATCTGTCCGATGAGGAGGCGGTGCTGCTGGCCGCGCTACTGATCGTCGGCTTCGTGGTCATTATCACCATGGGCGATATACTGGCGCCGCTTCTGATCGGAATCGTGATCGCCTATGTTCTTCAAGGCATTATCAAGTTCCTCCAGCATTACCATGTGCCGAACATTGTCGCGATCGGATTGACCTTTGCCGTATTTATGGGCGGGGCCATTGCTCTACTCTTTGTCGTAATACCCAAAGTCTGGCGCCAGTTGAGGAGCCTGTTCGACGAATTGCCCAATATGATCAATCGCGCCCAGGAAATGTTGGCAATGCTGCCCGAGCACTATCCGTCGCTGATTTCGGAACAACAGGTGATGGCCTGGAGCGATATGTTGGGTAACGAACTCGGCCAATTTGGCCAGTGGCTGCTTTCTTTCTCCTTGTCCCAGGTACCGATGGTCGTGGGGCTTGTCGTGTATATATTGCTGGTTCCGATTCTCGTGTTTTTCCTCCTCAAGGATAAGGATCGGCTGCTTGCCTGGTGCCTGTCTTTCTTGCCGGAGAAACGTCCCTTGATGGACAGAATTGGCAGCGAGATGAACGTACAAATGGCCAACTATGTCCGCGGAAAAGTGGTTGAAATCCTTATTGTCGGTGCCGTGTCATATGTTTTCTTTATGATCTTCGGGCTCAACTACTCGGCTTTGCTTGCGTTTCTCGTTGGCCTTTCGGTCATTGTTCCCTATCTGGGGATGATTGCAGTGACGATTCCCGTCGTTATTATTGCCTACCTTCAGTTTGGCTGGGAACCGGCATTCTTTTATTTGTTTGGCGGATACCTGCTTGTTCAAGCGCTGGACGGCTTTGTGCTGGTCCCCCTGTTATTTTCCGAAGCCGTTAACCTGCATCCGATCGCCATCATCGCTGCGGTTCTGGTTTTCGGGAGCTGGTGGGGTGTATGGGGGGTATTTTTTGCCATTCCACTGGCCACTCTGGTGAAGGCGCTCATAACGTCCTGGCCAAAAGGAGTGCGCCAGCTGGAAACGGAGACATGATAGAATGACAGACTTTGAAGACCGAGGCGGGCTATGATTCAAGGGAGTATTGTCGCACTGGTAACCCCGATGCATGGGGATGGTTCCATTGACAGGGAACGGCTCGACGATCTGCTGGAGTGGCACGTTGAACAGGGTACGCAGGCCATTGTTCCGGTGGGTACCACGGGCGAATCACCAACGGTGACTGTGGAAGAACACTGTCAAATCGTCAAGCAGGTAGTCAATACAATAAATGGTCGGCTACCGGTGATTGCAGGTACCGGCGCCAATTCAACTGCTGAAGCGATCCAGCTCACCCGCGCCGCGAAAGAAGCGGGTGCGGATGCAAGTTTGCTGGTGACACCCTACTACAACAAGCCAACCCAGGAAGGTTTATTTGCCCATTACAAGGCCATAGCGGAAGCAGTGGATTTGCCCCAGGTCCTCTATAACGTGCCTGGCAGAACTGCTTGTGACATGCTGCCGGAGACGGTGGCACGATTAGCGGAGCTGGAACAAGTGATCGCCATCAAGGAGGCGACTGCCGACGTTAACCGAACCCTGGAAATTCTGGAACTTTGTGGCGGGAATATAGTCGTTTATTCCGGGGATGATCCAACTGCCGTGGATCTCATGTTGAATGGTGCCAAAGGTACGATCAGCGTCACGGCGAATGTGGCGCCCGACCAAATGGCAGCAGTGTGCGAGGCTGCCGTCGCCGGTGATGCCGAGAAAGCGAATGCATTGAACAGTACGCTCATAGCGTTACACAACAGCCTGTTCCTCGAGTCCAATCCGATCCCGGTGAAGTGGGCACTGGCTGAAATGGGGAAAATCGAAAAAGGCATAAGGCTGCCACTCACTGATTTGTCACCTCAGTATCATGATACGGTGAGAGACGCGTTAAGGCAGGCAGGAGTAGTTAATTAATATCATGAATAGAACAACACACGTAATACTCATCATAGTGACACTGTTCATTGGCAGCTGTAGCTGGATCGGCATTACCGATCGTTCCGACCGGTATCTCGAAGCGGAATCCATCGATCGGGTCGAGATTCCGGAACCCCTGGACAGGCCGAATTTTACTGATGTGATGGGGGTTCCCCGGGTTACCGACCCGCGAGGTTTGCAAGGTCAAAAACCAGACGTGGGGTTACCGGAGGCGCTGGGTGCCAGCGTCGAGGTGGACCAGATTGTCATTAAAAAGCTGGGTGATACACGCTGGGTATTTCTTGATGTGCCTCCGGCCAGCGTTTGGCCGAGAGTGCAGGAATTCTTTGAGGCCAATAATCTGTTGATCCAGAGCGCGGACCCAAGTCGTGGAATTATAGAGACCCAATGGCTGACTTCCAGCGAGGGCGACGGGGAGGAAATGTTCACCAGCATGACAGAGAGCTTGAGTTGGACCGATGCTGGCCAAAGAGTCCAAAATAAATTCAGGCTTCAAATCGAGCCGGGAATACGCCCGGACAGCTCGGAGATTCACATCGAACATGCACGGATGGGCGAGGGTGCGCCGTACCGCAGGGATAACATCGAATGGGATTCCAAATCAGATAACATAGAGGTGGAACAGGAACTCTTGACCGAACTCGCCCATTACCTCGGCGAGACCATCAATCAGGGTCAGAGTGTGTCGCTGCTGGCTGGCAGTGTTCAGGGGAGCCCCCGGGCACAGCTGGTGCCGGATGCACAAAAACCGGTGCTTAAATACAAGCTGCCCTTCAACCGGGCATGGGCAACGGTGGGCGCGGCTCTGGAAGATGCGAGGATCAGTGTCGAAGACCTGGATCGCGCCTCGTCAATTTACTACGTGGTTTATGATAATTCGAGGGTTGAGCAGCCGGGATTCCTGCGCCGGCTGTTCTCCAATGAAGATGAAGAGGTCAGTGAAGCGAATCGTTATATGGTCCATCTGGATACCATGCCGGGTGACGAAGTCCATGTTACGGTTAAAAAGGATCAGGAAACGTCGGCTGATCCGCTTGTTGCCGAAAGGCTGTTGCAAATAATCAAAGAATATTCCACATAAGAATCTTATTGTGCGTATAGCTTCACTTGGTAGCGGTAGTCGAGGGAACGGTACTCTGATTGAAGACGCAGACACCTGTATCCTGGTGGATGCCGGTTTTACCCTGAAGGAAACTGAACGGCGCCTCAGAAAGTTAAATCGATTACCCACGGATCTCAGCGCAGTGCTGGTGACTCATGAGCATGGTGATCACATCAATGGCGTTGGGACCTTTGCACGCAAGTACAGGATTCCCGTCTATCTGACACCGGGTACCTATAATCCTCGAAAGATTGGTACGGTGCCTTTCCTCGAACAGTTTAATTGCCACCGTTCCTTTGCGCTTGGCAGTTTCCATATTGAACCCGTGCCTGTGCCTCATGATGCCCAGGAGCCCTGCCAGTATGTGATTGCCTCAAAAGGAACAAGGGTTGGCCTGCTAACCGACATAGGGCACATTACGCCCCATGTTCAGAAGCAGTATCAAAGCTGTGACGCGTTGCTGCTGGAATGTAACCACGATGTCCAGATGCTGGCCAGGGGTCCGTATCCGGCGGCCCTGAAAAATCGGGTCGGCGGTAGCCATGGACACCTGAACAACGAGCAGGCGGCCGAACTGGTGCGCGGCCTGGACCACGGCCGTCTGCGACATCTGGTCCTGTCACATATCAGCGAGAAGAATAATACCGCCGCCCTGGCGGTGGGTGCCATGCAGTCTGTATTGCCGGACTGGCCGGGTGAGTTACATGTGGCCAGCCAGGATGAGGGCGTCTATTGGGTTGACCTGGACTCATAGCTCGCCAGCGCCTTTTGGGGTACCCTTTGCGTTTCCTGAATACCGAGACGAATGTGAAATGAGTGCTTCACCCAATGTTATCGAAGTATCGCTACAGAACTTTCAGTCAGAAGTTGTAGAAAAATCCAAACAGCTTCCTGTGCTGCTGGAATTTTATGCTGCAGGTGCCGAGCCCAGCGATCAGTTGGCCCCGGTGTTGCGCAGGCTGGCTGACGAATATAACGGCAAGTTTTTGCTGGCCCGAGTCGACATCCGGGAGAATTCCCAGATGGTTCAACAGCTTGGCGTTCGGACTCTGCCTTCACTGAAGTTGATTCACGACGGCCAGCTGGCCCAGGAACTCGAAGGGCCACAGGCAGCCGACGAGAAGAAGCTTCGGGAGATCCTGGATCAGGTGACCATGAGTCCGGCGGAACGGGTTCAGGAGCAGATCAGGGCAATGCTTGAGGCAGGGGACAGGCAGGGCGCGATCGCCATGCTGCAACAGGCTATTTCGGAAGAACCGAATAACCACGCATTACATACCGAGCTCAGTGACCTGCTGATTATGGAAGGCAGGGTCGACGAAGCCAAACAAATTTTGGCTGGCTTGCCTGCCGATGCCAACGGGATTGAGAAACCGAAGAGTCGACTGGCCTTTATCGAAGAAAGTGAGGACCTGCCCTCGGTCGATGAGCTCACTCGTCAACTTGAAGGCGATGAAGACAACCTGAAGCTCCGGTATAACCTGGCCATTCGCCTGGTTGTGGACGATCAAATT
>JBBDSF010000223.1:0-2495 GCA_040905125.1 Pseudomonadales bacterium
CACCTTCTATCTGATCGGCGTCGGCATGATTTATATGATGACCGGTACGCTGAATATTGCCGATATGGCGGAACGGCTGCGCGACGTGAACGAGCTCCGGCCTATTCTGGTCGCCGGCGGTTTCATTACTGTCGGGCTGGCGTTGAAGGCCGCCGTTTTCCCCTTGCATACGTGGCTGCCAAATGCCTACACCTGGTCCCCGCATGCAGCAACCGCATTCATTGCCGCCTGCTCCACAAAGGTTTCATTGTACGTACTGTTCCGCTTCGATTTCGTCGTCTTCCAGGGAAGCATTCCGGGGCACGTTTCCCAGTTTTCAAGTTTCATAGTGCCGTTGGCCATCATCGCGTGCGTTGCCGCTTCGCTGATGGCGGTGTTCGAGCGTGACCTGAAACGCTTGCTGGCGTATTCGTCAGTCGCGCAGATAGGATATATCCTGCTGGGCGCCGGCTTGGTGTCACTACTGGGCCTGACCGCCGGCGTTGTGCACATGTTCAATCATGCGCTTGCCAAAGGGGCCTTGTTCCTGGCGGTTGCCTGCCTGGCTGCCGGAGGCTGCTCGCTGACGGTTGCGGGCCTGGCCGGTGTGGCACGAAGAATGCCGTGGACAATGGCGGCATTCGTGGTTGCCGGCCTGAGCCTGATCGGCGTGCCAGGTACAGCCGGATTTATTGGCAAGTGGTACCTGGTACTTGCTGCGCTCGAACTGGGCACCGTCGGCATGCTGCTGATCGCACCGGTGTTATTGAGCTCGTTGGCGGCCGTACTTTACATCTGGAAAGTTATTGAATCGGCGTACTTCGCTGAACCAGCGGCTGCAAGCCCGGCACGCGAGGCACCCGCTGGCATGCTGGTGACCCTGTGGCTGGTGGTCTTACTTAACGTCTATTTCGGCCTGCAGCCAATGCTACCGCTGGGCCTCGCCACCGATGCCGCAAATGTACTGCTCGGAAATACCGGCTGATCGGATATCTTATCCGATCAGCCGGCCAAGTCCCCTAAACTACCGCAAAACCTGTATACGGTCCGCATCAAATTCGACCTTGCCGTCATCGCGGTCGATTTCACCGAGAATCTGAATTCTGTCTTCTGGCGTTGCTTCGACCCCGTTCCAGTCGTCGTCATCAATCTCAACAACTATAGTGCCGGTATCGTCACGAAATTCGTATTCTTCATCGTCGTCCAGGACCCGCACCAAGTAGCCCTCAAGGATTACGTTGCTATCGTCGGGCAGCTCCCTGGCCTCGGCGACCGTAACGAGGCTTGCACCACCCGGGCCAATGAACCCGCCTTGCGCATGACTTGCCGCTGTCCAGGCCAGGCTCAAGCTGAGTGGAATCATGATTAACAATACTTTCATTTCAATTCTCCAGGTAGATGTGTCAGCCTGCAATCTATACGCCGGAGATGAATAAAAGATTAACCCCTATGTCACGTACTTGAGCCCCGTTGGCATCCCCTTTACGGGCTCCTTTGAAGGAATGGCTCCCTGCGGTCCGCTTTATTTCCATCAAAGGAGCCCGTAAAGGGGATGCCACAACCGCTACGGCGCCGTTGACAGCCTTAAAGTAGGATCCATTGGGATCTCAGGTTGGGAACACGATGGCTACGACCAACCCGGACGATCCATCGGCCCTGCCTGAAAATTCGATTGATGCGTTGTGCACGTCTGAAATACGGCGGCATATTGCCAGTCCCAGGCCATAACCTTCGCCCTTGCTGTCAAGCCGCGTAAAGCCCTCCGCCATTTGCGCGCGAAGAGCACCCTCAATTCCGGGGCCGGTATCGCTGATTTGCAGGCGTGCCCCGTTGTCGAAGCGATCAACTTCAACCAGCACCTCTGTACCCTGCGGGCAATGGTGCAGGACATTAAGGAGCAGATTACGGCAAAGCGTATCAATCAACGTTGGGTCACCAGTCACGGTCGCCGGGACGAGATTTGAACTGATACTCATCCCTCTATCCCGAAACTTCTCGTCGAATTGCCCGATTACGCGGGCACAAAGCTCATCCAGTGCCACACCTTCGAAGCGCCGCTGCCAGTGACGTTGTTCCAGCCGCGCCAATGTCAATAACTGCTCGACCAGCCGCGTCAGGCGCCGGCTCTCCGCTTTCAGTGCAGCAATATCCGGCTCATCACTGGCCAACTCCACTGCAAAAGTGGTCAGGGGGTTGCGCAGCTCATGTGAAACGTCGTTGGCAAACTGGCGCTCCCGGGTCAGCACTGCATCGACATCGCTGATCAGCTTGTTCAGCGAATCACCGAGTAACCTGATCTCACGTGCTGGCGTACGCACATCCAATGGCGCCAGAGACTGAGGGCTCCGCGCTTCAAGCTGGCGTGCAAGGCGCATCACCGGCCAGAGAGAGAACCCGATCAGTACGACCAACAACGTCAGTGTGATACCACCGCCTATCAGGGCCGGCATGACGATGTCTTCGAGAGTCTCTTCCTGCAGATCCTGGTACAGGTCATTGCGCCGCAGCATCTGCAC
>JBBDSF010000224.1:0-2443 GCA_040905125.1 Pseudomonadales bacterium
ATCTTGGCAATATCACCTGCAAGCCCGTTGCTGAAGCACTGGGTTATGAGAAACTATATAAAGCCCCGGATAAAATATTATAAGTTGTCATTGCTTGAAATATCGCTGGTCACAAGCATAATGAGTGCGCGTATCAACCAGACTCTCAAAATCACAAAATAGATCAATGGGCAAGAGACCACTACTGCAAACACTAACGCTGCTTACAGGCAGTGCGTCGCAGCCAGTTTTTTATTGATTTTCCCGGGAGTTAGCATATAAGACAAATTTTTCGGGATTTCTTGCAATACTAACATTAAACATAATAAAGGACAGAGTGTATTCCTGAACTTGTAAGTCTGTCCCGGTCTGTTTATTCTCTTATTCTCGCTTAACCCTTTTATTGAACTTGAAATGACGGTGATTAATTCCATAGTGCTTGTGTGTCTGACACCAAGAACGGACGCTAACGAGTTAGACGCTATGGAGTTGCCAAGCTATGGCATAAAAAGAATTCAGGCCGCAGTCAAGGCCGATCCGGAACTGCAACACTGCTCGCTAAAACTCATTGACCATGAGCAAAAAGACGTGGAGACCTACGTCGCTGATATTCTGGCATGTGAACCTGATCTGGTTGGGTTTTCAGTGTATGTGTGGTCAGCAGCTTGCCTGATAGAAGTGGCGCGACAAATTAAGGCAGCTCGCCCGCAATGTCTGATTATATTTGGCGGGCCTTCTGCACGAAAAGAAGTGTTTGATCTGCCTATCTATCCGGATCCAGTCACTGTTCTGGATGCCCTGGTATCGTCAGAAGGTGAAATAATTTTTAACCAGATTGCTAAATTAACCGAGTGCAGCACTGAATCACTGAGTACGATTCCAGGCATAGATATGCCCTTGAAAAACGGATGGCATAAAACAGCCCCGGCACCGGCGATTGGGCAACTGGACCATATCGCATCGCCTTATCAACTTGGAATCATGCCGGAACGCACCGTTGCCTATCTGGAAACTTTTCGAGGCTGCCCCATGGGATGTCGCTTTTGCGAATGGGGTGCATCGGATAAAACCTCAAAGGTTTTTTCAACAGAGTATTTAATCCGTGAATTTCATGCCTATCAAAAATGGCAAGCCTCATCGGTATTCCTGGTGGATGCCGGTTTGAATTTAAACGCCAGGGCATTCGGTCATTTGCGCGAAGCGGAACAGGAAACACACTTCCTGCAAGACTGCTCAGGCTTTTGGGCCGAAATCTATCCAACCAATATCCGTGATGAGCATTTGCAATTCCTGAGTAACATCAATGTGGGCTATCTGGGGATTGGCTTGCAATCGATTGATCCGAAGGTGTTAAAAGACCAGGACCGCCCGTTCAAGATGGAACGATTTGAGACCGCTGTACGTAAACTGGCCGAAGTCGCCTACTGCGAGCTGCAGATTATCATGGGCCTGCCAGGCGATACACCGGAAGGCTTCAAGCAAACCCTGGCATTTGCCAGGTCCCTCCCCGCCGGCGTGCGTGCCTACCACTGTCTGGTCTTGCCGGATGCGCTGCTTTCCCGCTCGAAACCGGAATGGCATATACAGTTTGATATGCACACATCCATGATGACCTCCTGTACAGGCTGGAGCGAACAGGATTTCACACAAACCAGGGAATATAACAATCAATTGGCGAAAACGGCTGGCGGCACGGCAGGAGACTTCTGGTGGTTTTATCCACCTCAGTTTCGCTAGATGGGAACACCTTTCTGAACAGTTCAGTTCCGCGCAGCGGGCGTCGGGTTGCGCTGGTTGCGTGCTATCCCTTGCGTGACGCCGCGATGCCACCACAATTTATCTCAAATCACGGCATGCGTATGGTAGAGGCGAGCTTGCGCGCCAGCGAACTCGACGATCTGGAGGTCAATGTATGGGATCTTCGCCAGACTGACGAGAAAACACTCGCGAACGAGCTGATCGAATATGATCCGGATGTTATCGGGTTCTCCGCCTTTATGTGGTCATTCGATTTATTCGTGCGTGTCGCCACCGGGTTAAAAAAACAGGATGAGCGACGCCTGATTGTCTTTGGTGGACCATCGGCACGACCATCAATGTTTAAACTGGAGATTTATCAGCAATATAAGCCGATTATTGATGTGCTGGTTATTAACGAAGGCGAGACAAGTTTTTGTGAGATTATTTCGGCCACAGACCGGCGGGCATCGGTACTGCAATCGATAAAAGGCCTGGCCTTACCAACCACATCGGGCTGGCTGGAAACCCCGGCGAGACCACTGGCTGATTTAAGTGATCTGCCTTCCCCCTATAAAATGGGCCTGGTCCCGGCAGGCGGGATCGGCGTGTTACAAACCTATCGAGGCTGCCCGTTCACCTGCTCCTTTTGTGAGTGGGGCACACTGGAATCACCAAAGCGTGTACGTACCGTTACAGACCTATGTGAAGAATTTACCGCGATGGA
>JBBDSF010000225.1:0-2424 GCA_040905125.1 Pseudomonadales bacterium
ATTATAAATTCACCCTGTCATACCATTGCTTGATCTATATCAGATATGACAGGAGTCAACCCCGATAATATTCCTCCTTATCCGGATTTTCATCCCCTTACCGGCTGACAGCAACAGGCTGACATTGATGGACAAATTATTCGATTACGACAAAAACGCATTTATAACCCACCTGAAAAGACAGGGGATCCGTGATGCGGCAGTTCTGGATGCGATGGAGACTGTCCCGCGTCATGAATTCGTCGGGGTCCATTTGCAGGAGTTTGCCTACGATGACTCGCCCCTGCCAATAGAGGAAGGCCAGACCATCTCCCAGCCCTATATCGTTGCCCTGATGGCGGAGGCATTGCAGTTACACGAAAATGATCGGGTCCTCGAAGTCGGCGCCGGGTCCGGCTACGCCGCCGCCGTATTGTCAAGGATCGCCGGCGAAGTCTACACGATAGAGCGCCATCAGAGTCTGGCCCATCAGGCCGCTGAACGCATGAAGCACCTGAAATATGACAATGTCCATGTCCTTTGCGGGGATGGTACGCTCGGCTGGCCGGAGCATGCCCCGTATGACGGTATTGTCGTCGCCGCCAGCGGTCCCGAGGCGCCGCGCTCGCTGATAGAACAACTGACCATCGGCGGCAGACTGGTCATTCCGACCGGCCCCTCAGTCAGGGAACAGACATTGCTGCGGATCACACGCGTCAACAAGGATGAAATTGAAATTGAAGAACTTGGCGCCGTCCGCTTTGTGCCCCTGATTGGCGAGGAAGGCTGGCAGCAGATTGAAAATGAATTGCAGCCACATGCACGAAAAGAACCGGTGGCAAAACCCCACCCTGTTTCCGAATTGATTGAGAAGGCCGCGTTTCACATTCCCTCTATCGAGAGCGTAGATTTGTCCGGTCTGATGAAACGTATCGGCGATGCCAGGATAGTCCTGCTCGGAGAGGCCACGCATGGTACCGCCGAATTTTACGAGATGCGCGCCCGGATCACCAAAGAGCTGATCGAGCATAAAGGCTTCCGCTTTGTCGCCGTCGAGGCAGACTGGCCCGATGCCGCCCAGATTGATCATTTTGTCCGGGGCACACGCGACATCCCGACTGAAGAAGTCACGTTCGCCCGCTTTCCCACCTGGATGTGGGCCAACCGGCAGGTACTCGAATTTACAAAATGGCTGAAACACTATAATCAAAAATTTGATTCCACGGATACCGCCGTAGGCTTTTACGGGCTGGACCTGTACAGCCTGTATTCCTCCATCAATTCCATCATCAGCTACCTGGAAGAAGTGGATGCAGAGACCGCAGCGGTTGCCCGGCTCCGCTATGGTTGCCTGAGTCCGTGGGAAACCGACCCGGCCACCTATGGTGCGGCCGCGCTGACCGGCCGCCACAAGGGCTGTGAACAGGAAGTCGTCGCCATGCTGAATCAATTGATGAACAAGCGGCTTACCTATGCAGAGCAGGATGGCCGGCGTTTTCTGGATGCCGTATCCAATGCCAGACTGGTTAAAAACGCCGAGCAATATTACCGGATCATGTACCAGGGCTCCCGCGATTCCTGGAACCTGCGCGATCGGCATATGTTTGATACCCTGAAATATCTTCTGGATTTTCATGGTCCGGAGGCGCGTGCGGTGGTGTGGGAACATAATTCCCATGTCGGTGATGCCGCCGCAACGGACATGGGTAGCCGCGGCGAGATTAATGTCGGCCACCTGTGCCGTCAACAATACGGCGACGATGCTTATCTGATCGGTTTTGGTACGCACCAGGGCACCGTCGCCGCCGCCTCGGACTGGGGCGCGCCGATGGAGATCAAGACCATCCGGCCTTCTCATCCGGACAGTTATGAACGCCTCTGTCATGAGTCAGGCTTGAATGCCTTTTTATTGCCGCTCGGTGATTCAAAACAAAAGTACGTAAGGGAATTGCTGCGACCGCGGCTGGAGCGTGCGATCGGGGTAATCTACCGCCCGGAAACCGAGTTGCAGAGTCATTATTTTCATGCCTCGCTGCCGCGCCAGTTCAATGAATATATCTGGTTTGACGAGACCACGGCTGTCGATGCATTGGGGCCGGAGTCAGGTGAAGGTGTCCCGGAAACCTTCCCGTTTGGGCTGTAAATACAGACCGGGCAGAGACAGTCTTGAAATCAGTTATGTTGCACGTTCGTCGTCATGCCGATGCAGACCAAATCATGTGTGAGATAGATTTCAGATAAATGGCACTGGAACACATCACCTACGTCGAACAAAAACTCCGCTGGATGGAAGATCATGAAATCTGGCCGAACGGCCTGCGCTACCTGTGGACCGATGCATTCGGTGTCGTACTCTATCTCTCCCTCTACAAACAGACAGACAATGAACAGTATCTGCACCGGGCGGAAATACTGATCGATGACGTCTACCGCGTGCTTGGCCGT
>JBBDSF010000226.1:0-13406 GCA_040905125.1 Pseudomonadales bacterium
CTTAATCTTATCGGTCGTTCCCGGTAAGATGCATAAAACAACAATCAAAATGAGGGGTACATCATGTCGATGCTTGTCCTTGCGGCATTGGTTTTTCTCGTCACCCACCTGGGTATTTCCAGCACACCTGTCAGAGGCATGTTGATTGGTGTGATGGGAGAAAATATTTATCTGGGATTTTATTCCCTGCTCGCCGCCGTCACGCTGGGCGCATTGATTTATGCCTGGCTTGAGGTTGGTCCGACCGAGATTGTCTGGTCCCTGGGTGTTACAGGCACTGCGATTGCCAGAGCGTTGATGCCCATCGCCTTGATATTGCTGGTTGCCGGACTAATGGCCAAAAACCCGACGGCGGTTAAAATGGACGCGGCCGTCAGCGAAGAAATTCCCGGTATCTTGAAGGTCACGCGACACCCCGTTCAGTGGGCCATTTTCCTGTGGGCAACAGCACATTTGATGTCCAATGGCGATCAGGCATCAATTGTATTCTTCGGTACCTTCGCGGTTCTCGCGGGCATCGGCACCATCGCACTCGATAAAAAGCACGGTGCCCGACAGGAGCAAGAGTGGCAACACTTCTATGCAGTCACCTCGAACGTGCCGTTCCTTGCTGTTATTACCGGGCGCACGCGGTTGCAGTTAAGTGAACAGGATTGGCTTGCCATTGGAGTTGGCGTTGTGCTGTTTGTGGGCCTGTATATGTTTCACGATCTGGTTTCCGGTGTGTCTTTGTACTGAGTGCGAAGCTGGCTATCCCGGAACCCCCCCCGTCATCCCGGAAAGCGCGAAGCGGTTATCCGGGATCTATGGCGACACAACCTCTGGATCCCGGATAACCGCTTCGCGCTTTCCGGGATGACTAACAATTCTGATTTATCTCAGAATACAGGGGTCGTATCAGCGTGGATCCCGGATAACCGCTTCGCGCTTTCCGGGATGACTAACAATTCTGCTGGCGCAGAATTGTTAGTCAGTCGAAATAGTTGATGAGGTAGTCGAAAAAGCTCTGTGCTTTGGTGGATACGTGGCGAGTACTCTGGTGGATTAATTGAACCGGATGAGCTTCCGTCTCGATTTGCGGGAGCACGTGCACAACCTGTCCACGTTGAATTTGCGGCATGACCAAATAGTTGGGGAGAGGAGCAATGCCGAGCCCGGCAATCATGGCGTGATAGGCCATATCCGTATCATTTACCGTCAGATGAAATGTTTCGTGAACGCCCAGGTTTTGAAAGTAATCGTCCAGTTGTCTGGGCTGATGAAACTCCATGCTGGAAATCCGTATCAACTGATGTCCCTTTAATTCTTCGATAGTCGAGGGATGACCCCGTTTTCCCAGATAGGCGGGGGCGCTGCACAAGATCACGTTATGGCGCGCGAAAGTAGTGGCGCTCAGCGCTGGATCATTTAACTCGCCCAGATGGATGCCGGCATCGAAACCTTGCTTGACCAGTTCGAGGCAGTGGTCGGTCAGGAACAGTTCGGCGTTGACCTCCGGGTAGGACTGGTTGTAATTGGAAAGGATTCTGGCCAATATTTCCCGCCCGAAAACAGGCTCCGCTGCAATCTTGAGCGTGCCGCGCGGCGTTGAATCCATATCCGCCACCAGCTTTTCTGCCTCATCGAGTTCATCGAGAATGTGCCGGCAACGCTCGAAGAACAATAGCCCGGCCTCCGTGGGGCTAACGTTGCGTGTGGTGCGGTTTAGCAGGCGTACACCCAGGCGGTCTTCCAGGACGCCAATCTGCTTGCTCACTGCCGATGGGGTCAAGCCCATCCGTTTAGCGGCACTCGTGAAGTTGCGAGTGTTAATAACTTCCGAGAAAACCTTGAGACTATCGATTCGTGACATATTGAATGCGGGCTATGAACATTGTTAATGGTGAACGTGAGAATAAAACGAAAACAAAAGTCAGTCCATGAGGTTCACTTCGTGTAAAATGAGGCCTTTCTCAAACAAAGTCGTAAGCATTAATGTACAAGATTCGAACGTTAAATAACATTTCAGAGAAAGGTTTAAACAAATTTTCTAAATCCAGGTACGAGCTTGATACGGAGGTCCCGGATCCGGATGGCATACTGGTGCGAAGTCACAAGCTCGAGCCAAAGGACGCAACCCCGTCGCTTCGTGCCGTTGGCCGTGCGGGTGCAGGCGTCAACAATATCCCCGTCCCCGAGTTCACCGAACAGGGAATCGTAGTATTCAATACACCCGGTGCCAATGCCAATGCTGTAAAAGAACTGGTTATGGCCGGTCTGTTGCTGAGTACCAGGGGTATTCTCTCCGGTATCGAGTACGTCAAGACACTCGAGGGATACAATGACAAGAAAGAGCTGAATGAACTTGTTGAAGCGAACAAGAAACGGTTTAAAGGCCGCGAGCTAAAAGGCAAAACTCTGGGTGTCCTGGGTCTGGGTGCTATTGGTTCCATGGTCGCCGAGATGGGTCTGCAGATGGATATGGAGGTACTGGGATACGATCCGGCACTGTCCGTGGACGCTGCGTGGAGACTCTCCCGAAACGTACAGAAGATGGAAAGTATGCAGGCGCTGTTTGCAAAAGCGGACATTGTCACGCTTCATGTGCCGGCGCTGGAATCCACAATGGGGATGATTAATGCCGATACGCTCGAGTCTTTCCAGAAAGGCAGCGTATTGTTGAATTTCTCCCGGGAAGAGATTGTCGACACGAAAGCGGTCGCCCAAGCACTGGATGACGGCACCTTGTCCCAGTACATTTCCGACTTTCCTTCTCCTGAATTGCTGGGCAAGCCCGGTGTGCTCGCAACTCCGCATTTGGGTGCCAGTACCCAGGAAGCTGAAGAGAACTGTGCCATGATGGTCGCGGATCAAATGATCGACTTCCTGGAACACGGCAATATCACCAATGCTGTCAATTTCCCCAGTGTCATGATGGAACGCACGACCGGTTATCGCATTGCGCTGACAAATAGCAATGTGCCGAGGATCTTGGGCAAGGTATTGTCCATCCTGGCGGATCGCAATATCAACGTGGTCGACATGATCAACAAAAGTCGCGCGGACATCGCCTATAACCTGATCGATATCGAAGATCCGGCTACGGAAGATTTGGTTCGTGAGATAGAGGCCATCGAAGGCGTGATCAACGTGCATGCTTTCGATGAGGACGGGCAAGATTAAAATCTTTCAGGTGCGAGCAGCTGGCGCCATTCCGGTGTTAACGGCGACGGTTCATCACAAATGAGTGCCGTTAGATACTCAGCGCACAATTTGGCGTGTGTGGCGCCGTGAGAACCAAAACCGCTGCATACGTATAAGCCGGTGAGGTGGCCGTCGAAAGGCGGGCGGCGTGTATGCCGGAGCCGGTTCCAGTTTTCCAGGGCTTGCGGGTCAGGTACTTTACCCACAATCGGCATGCGATCTCTGGGGACGCTCCGAAGACCAACCGTGCTGCCCGTGATCTCGCATTGAAGATCCGGGATCATCCGCCTTATTTTATCCATGAGCAGGTCCGTATCGTGCTGTCGTATGGAGAGATCGTTACTGTCAGCCTCGTAGGTTGCGCTGAGGGTGCTTAGTCCTTCCCTGGGTGGAAACACGGTTACGGGCCCGCCGAATACAGTCTTTGGTTGCGCCGAGGTGATCCGCAGATTCAGGGACTGACCCCGTACGGTGCCCAGGGGTAATGACGACAACAGCGGCATCGTCCCTGTGCCGGTGGCGATAATGACGTTCTCTGCCTCCATAATGGCGTTGCCGTCGCTGTCAAGCAGTTGCCAACCCTGGTTTGCGAGTTTGAGATCGCTGATTGGGCAGTTCGTGATTAGTTCTGTTTCCGCTAATGTCTCCTTGAACGCCGCATCGACATCCAGCCAGCCTGCGGTATGATAAATCGCCCCGGACGATTGAACGCCGAGGCCTGTTGCCGCGGCAAGATTCTTTTCATCAAGGTATTCCAGGAACGAATCCGGGAAACAGGCTGCGAGCCTGACGAGTCGATCCTGCCGCTCGTCATTTTCAGGCACCAGGCAGAAACCCGTTGCCCGCATTGCCGGCTCACTGACACAGAGGTGTTGAAAAGCCGCCAGCGAAAAGTAATTCCAGGGGCCGGGCTGCAGGGCAAGCTGGGGATACACCGCCATCTGACTGATGGCGGAGGCACCACTGAGCGCCTCATTGCCAGCCTCGACTATGGTTGGCCGACCGCCGCGCCTGGCCAGGGCCCTGGCACAGTACAGTCCGGCCATCCCGGCACCAATGATCACGGTTTCGGGTTTGTGTGTGATGCTGCGCTTTGAAGGTGGGCGGGCCGTCAGTCTCGCCTGCAACATCTCGGCTTTTTGACCGAAGCCAGGTTGGCGCTGCACATTGAAGCCTGCGTCCATGAGTCCGCGCCGCACATGTCCGGCCACCGTATAAGTACTCAGTGTCGCCTGGGGCGCGGATTTTCGCGCCACTGCGTCGTAGGTAGCGGTCTGCCAGATGTCCTCGTTAACCGACGGGCTGAAGCCGTCGAGATACCAGATGTCTACGGGCGCATCGAACGTATCCAGAGCCTTGTGGACATCGTCGAATATCAAGGTCAGACAAACGTCTTCGTAAAACCAACGGCGATGCCGCCCCGGAGTAGGCAGCGGGTACTGCGTCAATAACCGTTCGGCTGTTTCGTTCAAGTTTGAAGCAGTAGTCCCCGTGTGGGGATCGGGCAGCAGCCGGGAATAAAGTGTAGCGAGGTCGCGCGGATCCACGGGACGGTTTTCGATGGCGACGTAATGTAGATGCCGACCATCATGCCGGGCATGTTGCCGCCACGATTGTACTGTCAGTAGAAAATTGAGTCCGAAACCAAAGCCGATTTCCCCAACCACCAGTGCAGGGCCGCAAGCCTGGCAGTGTGAGGCAAGGTCGTTGCCATCGATGAAGACATGCTGCTTTTCCTCAAGTCCGCCACTCCAGTAGATATCTTTATAATTCGTGGAAAAGGGGGTCAGTTCGTCTCGCCACGTGATCTCGGCATATTCGAGGATGTAGCCGTTCATGTCCGTTCGACAGGACGATCCGGATCTGTAACCCATTCGCTCCAGGAACCCGGGTACAGGGCAGGTTCCGCAAAGCCGCTGTGCACCAGGGCCAGAATATTGTGGGTGGCGGATACCCCGGAGCCACAATAGCAGATGGTTCCCTGATCGGCCGATATCCCCGCGTTCCGGAATCGGTTGGCCAGAACGGCGGCGTCTTTAAACCGGTTCGACTCGTTTAAATTGTTAGAAAATGGCAAACAGATGGCGCCGGGAATATGCCCGGCTACAGGATCAACAGGCTCCACATCGCCTCGGAAACGATCTTCGCTTCTGGCATCGATGAGCGGAACCTGACTGTTGGGGATATCCTGGGCAGAGACAGTTCGAGTCAACGGTTCTCGTGCTTCAAAAGCGGATTCCTGTACTTCATTGATTTCATCAGTGAGCGGGTATCCGCGCTGTTTCCAGGCGGCAAGGCCGCCATCGAGAACGGCCACATCGTCGTGGCCAAGCCATCGAAACATCCACCATAGTCGGGCCGCGAAGGCACCACTCGCGTCGTCATAGGCAACGACCGCGGCATTTTGTGTCACACCCCAACGGCGAACGGTTGAAAGGAAATCTTCCTGTCGGGGCAGCGGATGGCGACCGGTTTTTCCGGCAATGATCGAGCCGCTGAGATCCTGATCAAGATGTGCGTATTGTGCCCCGGGAATATGCATTTCGTTGAAGAGTCGGCGCCCTTCTTCCTTGTCTGTCAGGGAGGCGCGGCAATCGAAAACGAATAAATCATCTGCGCCGAGGGTGGCGTGGAGTTCATCAACATCGATCAATGTCTTCATGAGGTCAACCTCCACTGATTTTGACGGTGTATCCCAGTGTTTCCAGTTCAGTCTTGATGAATTCGCGCTTGTCGCCCTGGATAATAATTTTGCCCGCATCCACAGAGCCGCCAACACCGCACCTGGCTTTCAGTTTTTTCGCCAGTGACTTGAGCTCGGTTGAGGCAAGAGGAAGACCGTCAATGATAACCACCGGCTTGCCTTTGCGACCTTTCACCTGGCGTTGCAAACGGACGATGCCGTCGCCCGGGGGCGCTGAGGAATCCGAGCGACAGCGGCACCGGGCAACGGGTTGCCGGCAAGCAGGACACAATTTGCCGCCGTCGGTGGAATAGACAATGCTCATTATGGGCCCGGTCGGGTATCAGGTATCCGCGTAGACATAAATACCCAGATCATCTTCATTGACTGCGGCCTGGCACAGATTAACCAGCAGAAAAACGAACTCGTTCAGGTCATCCCGGGATGTATCCATGGCCTCGATTTCGGCGCATTCGGACCACAGCTCGACATATTCCGTGACCTGATCCTGTTCCAGCGCCGCAAGCCGGCTTACCAGTTCACGGCTGAATTCGTATACCGTCGGACCCTCGTCGCTCAAGGAACGGTAAAGGCATTCCAGTTCCATGGCTTCATCGAAAAACCGACCTGTTACGAGCGCGTAAAGTTGAGCTCTGGCCTCGTCATGAAATCCCCTGCTATGGATACACGGAAATGTATGCACCGGGTCTTCATCGATTTCCAGGTCCTCGACCCGTTCCTGCGAGGCAAGGAAAATTAGCGAAGGCATGGGGTTATCACCTCAAAGCGGCTCGACTTCGTCAGCCTGTAGCCCTTTATCGCCTTCGACGACTTCAAATTCAACACGTTGGCCTTCGGCAATCGAACGTCGGCCCTGTCCTCTGATATTGCGATAGTGGACGAATACATCGTCACCGGCATCGCGCGTGATAAAACCATAACCTTTTTTTACGTTAAACCATTTGACGGTACCGACCTCTCGTTCGTCTTCGAAATACTCCGGTGCAAGTGCGCCAACGGCCTCGGCGCGTGAAAGCAGGCCGCCAATGAAAACGGCCAGGATAATGACAATGAGTTGGCCAATTGTCGCGCCATCACTCGGCACGACAATCGCGTTGGTTTGGAGGTAGCCGACGATCACAAAGGCAATGATGCCGACGAGGACACTGATGATAATATTTTTTGTTAGGGGACTCATGTTAATAACCAGGTTGTTGATGTTGGATGACGTGATATAAAACAACCTGCAATGATAACAAAAAAATGGCGCTGCGCGACTTCAGTCATTTCGACGCGGAGATTTCTCCACTGCGCGCCTGCGGCGCTCCGGTCGAAATGACACTATCGTTTCGACCGTAGGACCCGAGGACCCGAGGACCCGAGGACCCGAGGGCCCAAGGGCCCAAGGGCCCAAGTGCCGTACCCAACAGCTGTCATTTCGACCGGAGCGCCGCAGGCGCGCAGTGGAGAAATCTCGATCAGGCACATTCATCCAGGATCTGCCTGTACTTCCGTACCGCGGTTTCCAGACCCATCCAGATGGCATCGCTAATGAGGGCATGGCCGATGGAGACTTCCGCAACATGAGGAACCCGGCTACAGAAGGTACCCAGATTGTTAAGGTCAAGATCGTGTCCGGCGTTAATACCCAGGCTCAGGGAGTGAGCCAGCTTCGCGGCATCCACAAATTTGGCGAGGACCTCTTCGAAATCATTCTTGCCCCAGGCCTCTGCATAGGGACCCGTATACAGTTCGATACGATCGACGCCCAAAGCTGCCGCGCGCTCAATTTCCTCGCCCACGGGATCCATAAATAAACTGACGCGAATGCCATGATCCTGCAGTTCTTCCACAACTGTCTTCAGTCGGTCCGATTCGCCGCCGAGTCGCCAACCGTGATCCGAGGTCAGCTGCCCGGGGTCGTCCGGCACCAGGGTGCACTGGTGCGGCGCGCTCGATTTAACCAGTGCCATAAACCCGGGGAAGCCACTGGGCTCAGCGCCGGCGTACGGGTTTCCTTCGATATTGAATTCAATGTCCTGATAAACGGTTTCCGAGAGCAGTATAGCGAGGTCTTCCACATCTCCCGGCCTGATGTGCCGCATGTCGGGCCGTGGGTGGACGGTTATGCCGCGCGCTCCCGCATCGATAGCGGTCTCGGCGGCAGCCACGACGCCCGGAATTGTCGTGTCTCTGGAATTTCTGACCAGTGCCACTTTGTTCAGATTAACGCTGAGTCGTGTCGCGCCATCCGCTGTGCTCATGTCCACCAACCGCCTCCATGTCGATGATAAATTCGCCGGCCTATCCAGAAACCGAACAACAGGCCCAACAGGATTACGCCTGCGCCTCGCAGGAACCACTCCTGTCGTGCATTGTCCTGCAACTCTTCGTTGTCACTGCGAACGTCGGCCAACTCCTCCGTCAATGCTTTATTCTCTTGCTTCAGCTCTGCGTTCTCCTCGTCGATAGCGATAACATTGTCAGCCTTTTCCATAATGGCGTCGAGTTCATCGGTGAGTCGTTGGTTTTCGTCACGTAATTCATCATTTGCCGACTCAAGCTGCTCGTTATCCGATTCCAATTCCTGTACCCGCAAAAGTGTTTGTTGATAGTTCGCTTCAAGTTCGGACAGCCGACTTTCAGCCGCTTGCAGTTGTGCCTTTGCGATGGGTTCCTTTTGAATATACTGATTCTGGATCCAGCCTTCCGTGCCGTCTTCCATTCGCACGCGGACCCATTGGGTTTCCGGGTCTTCCTCGAGCAGCTCCAATGCCGTACCACTGTGTACAGCCCTTTTAACAATGCGATTTTGCGACGAAGGGCCGCTGCGCAAGGGCACATAAATGGTATCGCGAATATAGACAGTATCGCTGGCGGGTTCGGCCACAGCGATTGGGTTAACGAGAGCGAGCAGTATCGCAACAATTAATGTCCTGGACATAATGTTCAGGGGAATGCTTTTTTGAACGGCTTGACGACGACGTCCCCATAGACGCCTGCCTGCACATAGGGGTCCTCATCGGCCCAGGCTTGCGCGTCGGCAAGGGAATTAAACTCCGCCACCACCAGGCTGCCGGTAAATCCGGCATCGCCGGGATCATCGTTATCCACAGCCGGATGTGGTCCAGCGAGGATCAGCCGGCCGGCATTGGCCAAATCCTCAATCCGCTCTACGTGGGCCGGGCGAGCTTTTTTTCGGCGTTCCAGGCTGTCTTCAACGTCCTGGCTGATAATCGCGTACAGCATCAAAGTGTCCGTCTAGTGTTTAACATCAACCGGTTCGGCGGGTGGGGACCCATCGCTCTCGTCTTCTTCCTGCTGGATATAGCCACCTTTAACGAGGTAGGCGACTGTGACGATAATATAAAGAAATGTCAGCGCGAATCCACCAATCAGCTTGTAGCTGACCCAGAAGTCGAGGGAAAAGGAGTAGGCCACGACAAGATTAAGGACACCGGCAAGGAAGAATCCGAAAGTCCAGCCGAAATTAAGGTTGCGCCAAACATGACCGGGCAACTTCAATTGTGTACCAAGCAGTTTTTGTAACAGATTCTCCCGGCCAATATATTGGCTCCCAAGCAGGGCGACGGCGAATAACCAGTTGACGACTGTGGGTTTCCACTGAATGAAAGCTTCGTTGCGGAACAACAGGGTGGCGCCGCCGAATAAAATGGCGACCCAGAAAATGACCTGGGTTTTCTTCTCGACATGTCCAAAGCTGCCATACTCGATACCGACCTGGGCACCAATGGCCAGCATCAGCACACCTGTACTAAGATAGATGTCTTTGGTGTAGAAATAAATCGCGACAAACAGCGCGACTGGCATAAATTCTATAAACTGTTTCATGGCAATCCGGTATTATTCGTCCAGGCAAGACGGTTGATGATAATTGATTTTACGGGGTATTTTTAGTCTCGTGATACCTTGGATCAGCATATAGACGAATGGTTTCCCTGCAAAGACCCGGAAGTAACGAATGAGCCAATTTTTCCGCATACATGCCGAGAATCCCCAGATGCGGTTGATCCGTCAAGCCGTGGAGATTGTGCGTAATGGGGGTGTGATCGCCTATCCAACCGATTCAGCCTATGCCCTCGGCTGTCATATCGGTGATAAGAAGGCGTTGAACCAAATCCGCCATATCCGCCGACTCGACAATGATCATAATTTCACCCTCGTATGCCGGGATCTGTCTGATCTTGGCCTTTACGCGAGGGTCGACAATTCTGTGTATCGTCTATTGAAGATGGCGACACCCGGACCTTATACCTTTATTTTACCGGCTACGCGCGAAGTGCCCCGGCGGCTTGTTCACCCGAAGCGCAAAACGATCGGTCTCAGAGTACCGGACAATGCCATTTGCCAGGCGCTTCTGAACGAGCTGGGGGAACCACTGATGAGTTCTACCCTGATATTGCCGGGTGACGAACATCCGCAGACGGATCCTCAGGAAATACGCGAAAGTCTGGAACACCAGCTTGATTTGATTATCGATGGGGGCTTTTGTGGTCTCGAGCCGACCACAGTCGTCAATCTCGAACAGGACGTACCGCGTATCACCCGGGAGGGATGCGGAGATGCCAGTTTGTTCGCCGCCTGACTATTTTTCTGTTGGGTTCGTATATTGAGACAGATCAGCGCCTGGTAGGCTATAATGCGGCGAAAATCAGCATGCTTATTCTTTGAATCGTCAGTTCCCGATTTCCACATCGTTAAATGCTCATCGACAGCTCAATGCCACAATGAGGTCTTGAATCTTGGTTGAACCACAAAATCGGGTGCTATCCGGAATGCGCCCCACGGGGAAGTTGCACCTTGGTCACTACCATGGCGTGCTGAAGAACTGGATCCGTCTGCAACACGAACATGAATGTATGTTCTTCGTGGCCGATTGGCATGCCCTGACCACCCATTACGACGACCCGTCCATTATCGAAGATAACGTGTGGAATATGGTCATCGATTGGCTGGCGTCCGGTGTGAATCCCGGCTCGGCGTCTATGTTTATCCAATCCAGGATTCCCGAACACGCGGAATTACATCTGCTGCTGTCAATGATTACGCCCCTCGGTTGGCTGGAACGGGTACCGAGTTACAAGGATCAGCAAACGCGTTTGAATGAACGTGATCTTACGACTTACGGGTTTCTCGGTTATCCCGTCTTACAGAGTGCCGACATCCTGATTTATCGGGCGAGTTCGGTGCCCGTGGGCGCGGATCAGGTACCCCACGTGGAGATGACTCGTGAACTGGCGCGACGGTTCAATCATATCTATGGGCGCGATGCCGGTTTCGAGGAACTTGCCGAAGAAGCCATCAAGAAAATGGGCAAGAAAAACTCGCGCCTGTACCATAATCTGCGACGCGAATATCTTGAGCAAGGCAACCAGGAGGCATTACACAAGGCGCAGGCGCTGGTACAGGAACAGGGCAATATTTCCCTGGGGGACCGGGACCGGCTGGCCGGCTATCTGGAAGGCGGAGGCAAGGTCATTCTGCAGGAACCCGATGTGCTGTTGACGGAAAGCCCCGTGGTGCCTGGCGTCGACGGTAACAAGATGTCCAAGTCCTATGGCAATGAAATTTCCCTGCGGGAAGAGCCCGAGTCGGTGGAAAAAAAGATTCGAACCATGACCACTGATCCGGCACGGGTCAGGCGGGCGGATCCGGGTGATCCGGACAAGTGCCCTGTATTTGACCTGCACAGGATCTATTCCGACGAAGATGTTCGCGACTGGGTGAGACAGGGATGCACCAGCGCCAGCATCGGTTGTCTGGATTGCAAGAAACCGTTGATTGACAGTGTCCTCGCGGAACAACAACCAATGCGTGAACGTGCGCAGCAATACGAGGAAAATCCGGATCTTGTCAAAACGATCGTGTCTGAAGGTTGTGAGCGAGCCAGAAGTATTGCCAAGTCGACGCTTGAAGACGTTCGGCAGGCAATGGGTCTCGATTACCGATAATATATCATCGATAGGTAGGTAATGGACGTTACAGACGAAACGCAAGAGGATACAGAACAGCAGAATCAAGGGTCTCGCCAGGGCGAGATTCCGTTCGCCATGGTGGATGGGCGCCCCATGACTCAGCTGCCGCTCGACTTGTACATTCCGCCCGACGCCCTCGAAGTTTTTCTCGAGGCATTTGAGGGGCCCCTCGACCTGCTGTTGTATCTGATCAAGCGACAAAACCTCGATATCCTGGATATCAAGGTCGCGGAAATTACCCGTCAGTACATGGAATACATCGAGTTGATGCAAAATCTGGAACTGGATATCGCTGCGGAGTATCTGGTGATGGCCGCCGTGTTGGCGGAAATCAAGTCCAGAATGCTTCTGCCCCGGCAATCGGAAGAAAGCGAGGACGAGGAGGACGACCCCCGGGCAGAACTCATCCGGCGTCTGCAGGAGTATGAGCGATTCAAACAAGCTGCACTCGATATTGACGACCTTGAGCGCATGGAGCGGGATTATTGGGTTGCCAGTGCCGACGCGCCCGTCATTCACAAGGACAAGCCTCTGCCTGACGTTGAGCTTCAGGAAGTCCTTGTGGTGTTGGCACGGGTACTCAAGCGAGCGGAAAATTTTTCCAGCCACCATGTGCAACTGGAACCCTTGTCTACCCGTGAACGCATGGCCAACATTCTGGACCGCGTCTCCAACGCGAAGGGTGAATTTGTCGCCTTTGCGGATCTGTTTTCAGTGGAAGAAAGTAAGCGGGGCGTCATCGTCACATTTCTTGCGGTGATGGAGTTAATCAGAGAAGCGTTGTTGGAAATCGTTCAAGCTGAACCCTTCTCTCCGATTCATGTCAGAGCAAAGGCTGCAGCCGATGAGTGAATTTCCAGGTTTAAAACAAATTATCGAAGGCGCGATCCTTGCAGCCGAGCGACCATTGTCTATCGATCAGCTCATTCAATTATTCGAGGAACCACAACCAAGCCGCGCCGAAATAAAGGAAACGCTGGCCGAGATCGGAACGGATTTTCAGGATCGAGGTTTTGAGTTGAAAGAGGTCGCCAGTGGATATCGCTTTCAGGTCCGAGGCGAATATTCCGAGTGGGTAGGGCGACTGTGGGAAGAAAAACCGCCCCGGTATACACGCGCATTACTGGAGACCCTCGCTCTGATCGCTTATAAGCAACCGATTACCCGCGGCGATATCGAGGAAATCCGTGGGGTAAGCGTTAGCACGAATATTATGCGTTCGTTGTTAGAGCGGGAATGGATCCGTGTCGTGGGTCATCGTGATGTGCCCGGCCGACCCGCAATCTACGCCACGACCAAAACGTTTCTCGATTATTTCAACCTTTCCAGTCTCGATGAATTGCCGACCCTGTCCGAAATCAAGGATCTGGACAAGATGAATCCAGAGCTGCAGCTCGACGAAGAAGAACCTGAAATCCGAACCCTCGAATTGGAGGACTCGCAACAGGGTGAAACCGAGGTGGACGAAGTCGATCTTGACGAAGTCACCGGCCAGGTAGAGCAAATTCAGGACAATATACGCAATCTGTTTGCCGCGGATGAAG
>JBBDSF010000226.1:13506-14740 GCA_040905125.1 Pseudomonadales bacterium
GTCAATGGTAAGCGAGCGACACTGGGTGATCGCGTTTCCTCGGAAGACCGAATCCATGTAGATGGCCGGCCGTTGGGTACGAAAGAAGTTCGTCACAGATATATCCTGTACAACAAGCCCACCGGCGAAATCTGCTCTCGGAACGACCCTGAAGGCCGGCCTACCGTTTTCGATAATTTACCGAAGCTTAAGAAGCAGCGCTGGATAGCTATCGGTCGCCTGGACTTTAATACGGCCGGTCTGCTGCTGTTCACGACCGATGGCGACCTGGCAAACCGACTCATGCATCCATCTTATAATATCGAACGGGAATATGCGGTACGAGTGGTGGGCAACGTCACCGATGAAAAGCTCCAGCGAATGCGCGATGGCGTAATGCTTGATGACGGCCTGGCGAGGTTCTCGGATATCCAGAAAGGACGAGGCGAAGGTGCTAACCAATGGTATTATGTCGTGTTGATGGAAGGCCGTAATCGGGAAGTCAGACGCTTGTGGGAGTCCCAGAGTGTCACCGTTAGCCGTTTAAAGCGCGTCCGTTTCGGCGACTTTTATATTCCCTCGAAAGTTAAAGCCGGTCAATGGATCGACCTTGAGTCCAGAGAAATCAAGGAATTGTACAAGATTGTTGATCTTAAGCGGCCGGATGGGAACGCCAAAAATACCTGAAGTGTGTATAAACTTGCTTCACTGCAGACACAGCTCGCGAAGGACTTGACCGTTTGAGATTTTTGAAAAAATATCTGGCTAAAAGAAGAGAATTGGCGAAATTTCGCCAGTCTTCCACCGAGGAAGTATTCACCTATATTCACGAATCCAACAAGTGGGGTGACACACAGTCTCGTTCCGGGAAGGGCTCAAATCTCGATAAAACCGAACGAATCCGCAGCGAGTTGCCGCAACTATTGGAAGAGATACAGGTGCGTTCACTGCTGGATATTCCCTGTGGTGACTATTTCTGGATGAAAGAAGTCACTTTGCCGGTGGAATCCTACATCGGCGCGGATATCGTTGCTGAGCTCATCGAAGAGAATGTGCGTAACTACAGTAACGATCAGCGCAGCTTTCAGAAGTTGAATCTGCTCGAAGATCCGCTGCCTCAGGTCGACGCCATTTTTTGTCGCGACTGTCTTGTGCATTTCAGCTACGCTGACATCGCCCGCGCAATCGACAATGTCAAAGCGAGTGGCGCAACCTGGCTTTTAACAACCAACTTTCCGGACCAGAAACGTAACTC
>JBBDSF010000227.1:0-2391 GCA_040905125.1 Pseudomonadales bacterium
GCGCCTGCCTTGCACGCAGGAGGTCGGCGGTTCGATCCCGCCTGGCTCCACCAATCACGATTATCGGTACCAGACAGTCGGCAGGCGGTCGGCGGGCTGGGCGCCCCCGGGTCGTCCACTCCAGGCGACTTGTCATCTGTTGGCATAGACTGCCGTCAGCCAACTTAATTTACGGTCCCGTCCATGGATGAATCCACACGAACCCAGGAACAAATCCGCCGCCTGGCGTCGGGTGAGTCACTACCCCGCGACCCTGAACTGGAACATGCGCTTGCCGACTACAGCCTGGAATACCAAATCCGGAGCGACACAGTTGCACTGCGCGAACCGCTGGAATTGCTGGATCATGACAGCATAGCAGGTCAATTGTCCCCTGAAGCGGCCAGAATGAGCGGCGGTATCAAAATTCTCTGGAGCGTCGATTCCACCAATACATGGATGCTTCAGAACGACAAACGAGAGGATTGGCACGGACTGGTGTGTCTCGCTGAACAGCAATTGGCAGGGAAGGGGCGCCGAGGCCGGCGTTGGGCCAGCCCATTCGGGAAGAACATTTATATGAGTATTGGCTGGGGAATACCCCGGAATATCTCGGGATTAAGCGGTCTTTCTCTGTTGGTGGGTATGCAGGTGATCCGGGCGCTAAAATCTCTGGGGCTAAAGGATACCTGGCTCAAATGGCCCAACGATATAATAATGGGGCAGGGGAAGCTTGCCGGTATACTGGTGGAGCTGACGGCCCCCTCACAAACCCGTGTGGGTGTGGTCACCGGCATCGGTGTCAATTTGCGCCTGGATGCCGGTGACGCGGTTGATATCGATCAGGGTTGGAGTACCATCGGCGAACAACAGGAGGTTTCCCGGAATACGCTGACGGCGCTGATTCTCAGCGAGTTGTTACCGGCGTTATCCAGGTTTGAGACGGAAGGCTTCGCCCCCTGGCAACAAGCCTGGGACGATTTCGACCTTTTCCGCCATCAGGCGGTCACCGTGCACATGGGTGAAAATAAAATAAGCGGACTTAATAAGGGCATAGACGGGGACGGCAACCTGCTGATCGAAACAGACAAGGGTGTGGAAACATTCAGTGCAGGCGAAGTAAGCCTGAGAGAAGCGTAGCAACGGCTTATGCGTTATATCTTCATATTACTCCTGTCGGCGAACATTGCATTTCTTGGCTGGCACCAATTCCTGAAGGAAAGTGAACCTGCCGACGCGCGTGCGACCGGTGAGCACCCAAACGGGGACATGTTTGCAACAGAAAACACAGTATTTCTACTCAGTGAACCTGGAAATGACATGGAGCGCGAGGCGGAATTGGTCGGCATGGTTCAATCCGCTCAGGTGGGCTCGGGAGCGATGGATGCCGGGTGTTTGGCGGCGGGCCCTTTCGAAGACATGGGGATGGCCCGGGATGCCGCTGAGCGACTGACTTCGCTGGATCTTGACTCTGAGGTCAAGGCGATCGATGAGCCCACGGGGGAGAATGACTACCGAGTCATGATTCCGCCTGCCACGTCGCTGCAAGATGCTTTTCGGAAACTCAAAGAGCTCAAGGCGCAGGGAATCGATAGCTACGTTATTACGAAGGGTTCGGATGCGCTCGGTATATCCCTGGGCGTGTTCTCGACCCGGGAAGGGGCAGAAACGCTCGCTGATAACCGTCAAAAAGGTGGATATGAAGTTGAAATCACCGAAATAGCCAGGTTGAACCGCGAATACTGGATATTTTCGACTGAATCAACGGACCTGGAGATCCCTTCACCCGTGTGGACATCGTTGCAGGCCTCACATTCCGGTCTGGAACGGCGAAGGATGGCCTGCAATCAGTAACTTCATTGTGGAATTCGTTGCCTCGTAAAGTCGGTTAGCATACAATCCGCGCTCTCATAGTGGGGTTGCCGCCATAGCTCAGCTGGTAGAGCAACTGATTTGTAATCAGTAGGTCCCGCGTTCGAATCGTGGTGGCGGCACCAATTCCCGAATTAACAGGTCTTTGCCGATGATTTGATGGTTTTGTGGGATAACAGGCGACTTTCGGCCAAATAAGTTTGACATCGAGGAGGCTCGAAGGCAGAATCTAGCGCCTCTTTTTGGAGGGGTTCCCGAGTGGCCAAAGGGATCAGACTGTAAATCTGACGCGTAAGCTTCGGTGGTTCGAATCCACCCCCCTCCACCAGGTGGGATGGATCGATCATCCATAGCTGAAGGGCGGGTATAGTTTAGTGGTAGAACCTCAGCCTTCCAAGCTGATGACGCGAGTTCGATCCTCGCTACCCGCTCCAAACAAGAGGGCAAGCGAAGTTTGAAGTTACGCTCATATAGCTCAGTCGGTAGAGCACTTCCTTGGTAAGGAAGAGGTCACCGGTTCAAATCCGGTTATGAGCTCCA
>JBBDSF010000228.1:0-2368 GCA_040905125.1 Pseudomonadales bacterium
CGCTAGAGCCTCGGAGAGTCGCGACAGTACCAGCCGGGAATAAGTTTTGGACTTGGCCATTTCGGCCAATTGTAACTTTTGGATTCGGCTATTTGAAAGGTTTTAACCCGGCTGATTGAAAACATAATCAAGGCTGAAGTTCAAAATAAAAAGTAGTACCGTACTACTTTCTGTAGGTTTTCCTATTTGATTCAATAAGCTATATTAATATGCTCCATTCTACAGGCTGAATTCATATACTGGCCGGAAGGCCTGTACGGCGGCAGGTGATAGTTTGATGTCTAGAGGTATGTTTACGCGTATCCGGGTTTGATTATGCCGGAAGGATGAATCAAATGAAGCGCAGCAAGAAACCCCACGCCCTAAATGCGGCCATAGAACAGTCGGACTATGCGGTGGTTATCACCACCGCCGAGCTGGATCCACCAGGGCCGACGATTGTGCATGTCAATACTGCCATGCAGAACATGACCGGCTACACACGCGGGGAGCTGCTCGGCGCCACGCCCCGCATCCTGCAGGGTCCAGACACCGATCGTGTGGTCCTGGATCGGCTCGTGGCGAACTTGCGCGCCGGCGATTCGTTTGAAGGCTGCACCTGGAATTACAAAAAGGATGGCACCCCGTACCTGGTGGAGTGGACCATCACGCGTATGCACGTGAAAGATGAAGATGTCGACTATTTCCTGTCCGTACAACGCGAAGTCACGGAGCAACATCCGCCCCAGGAGCAAATACATCGTCATATCCGGCAACTAAATGCCATGCTGAACTCGGCCGGAAGCAACCACGAAACGTCTACTGGCGCCCTGAATCATCGTGGCATGTTGTTGCGGCTGCAACGTCTGATCGACGACCCGGCACCCACGTATTCTTTGATCGGGCTTGTGGCGTTGCAAATCAAACGCCTGGACCGCGTCGATCAGGCCTTCGGTTTCGACGCCGTCAATCAACTCATCTGCGACATCGTTGAGCACTTAGAAAGCCAGCTCGTGGCGGGTGAGTCGCTGGCGCGAAGCCACGAGTACACCCTGTCGATTATCATCCCGGTGGATGCCGATGTGGCTGACCCGGAACTTCATCTGATGACGCGGGCGCAGGCATTCGTCGCCGCTGTCCGCGACGAAGACTTCGATGTTGATGGTAATGCTCTCCGAGTTGAGGTCAGTGCGGGGATTTCGTGCGCGCCCACCAATAGCAACGATGCACACGAGCTTGTGACGCTCAGCGACGAGGCGGCCCAACGCGCACCAAAGGAGGATGTGATTCCAATCCGATGGGCGAATCACTCCATCAAGGACGCGAAGCGCCAGGAGATCAAGTTTGAAGGAGAACTGGAGCTTGCTGTCACTGACCGGGAGCTTGTGCTCTTCTATCAACCCATTCTGGATCTGAGCTGCGACGAGGTCGTGGGTGCGGAGGCGCTGTTGCGCTGGCCTCAACCCGCAGGTCACGCTCCTATCGGGCCCGATCAATTCATCCCCGTGGCCGAGGAACTGGGATTCATGGAACGCCTTGGCACGCAGGTCTTCGAGGATGCTTGCCGGCAACTGAAGTGCTGGCAAGAACTTCCGAGCAATGGGGCGTTCTGGGTATCGGTCAATGTTGCCCCTGTCCAGCTCTGCGATCCAGGCCTGGCCGAGCGATTTCTCGCCATTACACAGGCAACGGGCGTGTCACCATCGTGCGTCAAGCTCGAAATTACCGAGAAAGCGCTGGAACAAGATCTCGACCAGATCAACACTGTTCTCGACGAGCTCGTCTCTGCGGGCTTTAATCTCGCCCTGGACGATTTTGGAATAGGCTATTCGACGCTGGCACGGATAATAGATATTCCGTTTAATATCATCAAGGTCGATCGAACCTTCGTCCGGCAAACGCCTGACGGGCGCGGCGCCGGTGTCGTGGCCAGCCTGTCGCAATTGAGCAAATATCTCGAAGTCGACGCCCTTGGCGAGGGCGTGGAGACGGTAGCTCACGAGACCTTCCTGCGCGATTGCAATTACCGCTACGCCCAGGGCTTTTATTACGCCAAGCCCATGGCCTCGGCCGACTTTACGGTCTGGATGGGGTGGCCGGCGGAATAAGCACGAAAGCCGAACTGAAAGAATTGGCAGACAATATCTACGCTCAAGTTGGTAGTTCTGCAGGTGACAAATATCGAATTGTAGCGAATGACGGTAACCTGCAATTGCTTGACGAAGACGGAATAATTAGAGTCGTTAAAAGATTGGAGAATTCCCCTCAAGAAAACGAGTGTTTTTGAAAAGTAATGCCTAGATCGTGGATCGACGAGTGAAGTCCGTGCTGTAATACAGCCGGCCGCTGCGTGGCATGTGCTGATGCACATACCGTGTCATGGTTCGGG
>JBBDSF010000229.1:0-2342 GCA_040905125.1 Pseudomonadales bacterium
CAATTAACAGCAGCCATGAAATACCCATGTAAATCCGGTAGTAAAGTCGCAAATAACCAGTTGCAATACGTCCGCTATCAGCCGGGAAAACCTGCTCAGGCAATCTGCCCGAAAATCATATTGCAGTGCAGCATAAACGGACATATGTGTTTGCCGCCTGCCCAACTACAGGTATACTTTTAGAAATAATAATTAGATTAGCAGGCTGCAATAACGCTGAGGAAATGAGTCATGAGTGACACCGAAGATAGAGTATTTTTCAAGAATTTTTCAATCGTGGTCATTATTCTGGCCGTGATGATGGTGGTTTTTATTTTTATGGCGCGGGTTGTTGGCAGTGCTGTTGAGTATGGCGATGATGAAATCCGCGCTGCCATAATTTCTGAACGTACGGCACCGGCAGGTGCGGTCCGCGTGGAAGGCGACCCGGAACCGGCCGCTGCAGCCGAGGAAATGCCTGAAGAAACCATGGTAGCAGCAGCCGATGATGCCGAAGGCGCGAATGTCGGCCGCTCTGTTTATGAAGGTCTGTGCATTTCCTGTCACAGCGGCGCCATCCCCGGCATACCGAAAGTCGGCGATGCTGCCGCCTGGGCACCACGGATCGAGCAGGGCATGGACACACTCTACAAACATTCCATTGAGGGTTACATTGGTACAAGCGGCATGCCGATGCCGGCCAAAGGCGGCGACCCGAACCTGAGCGATGATGAGGTCAAGGCAGCAGTTGACTACATGGTTGCCGAAAGTCAGTAAGCCTGTCCAGCAATCCATTAAAAAAGCGGTCAGTGACCGCTTTTTTTATATCAGAACATTAATGCTGCGTAGCTAGACACTTTGCAGATTCGCATATGCCGCCACCAGCCATTTGCTGCCGGCATTTTCAAAATTTACCTGCAGGCGCGTTTGTGCACCGTGGCCTTCCAGATTCAACACCACACCTTCACCAAATTTTGCATGACTGACGCGTTGACCCAGACGAAATCCTGTTTCTTCTCTTATTGCGGCAGTACTGCGGTTGCTTGCCTGACCATTGCTGACATTCGCCCGGCCGGCATGTGGTAACTGGCCGCCTAGGCGCACGGCTTCAATAAGTTCTTCCGGGATCTCGCGCAAGAAGCGTGACGCCGGTGAATAAAAATCCGAACCATGCATGCGCCGGTGTTCAGCATGCGCCAGCGTCAAACGCTCCTGCGCACGGGTAATGCCGACATAACACAGCCGCCGTTCTTCCTCGAGCTGCACCGAATCAGCCAGTGATCGTTGATGCGGAAAGAGCCCTTCTTCCATGCCGATCATGAATACAATCGGAAACTCCAGGCCTTTCGCCGCATGCAATGTCATTAGTTGCACATAATCGCTGCCGGTCGCGGCCTGTTCTTCACCGGACTCAAGCGATGCATTGGCAAGGAACTGTTGTAACGGTGTCATTTCTTCAGCCATGTCGTCCGGCTGCTTGTATTCGCGCATGGCGCGTACCAGCTCTTCCAGGTTTTCGATCCGGTCCTGACCGCGATCGCCTTTTTCCTTTTTGAAATGCGCAATCAAACCACTGCGGTTGATCGCCGCTTCCATAATCTCGCCGAGCGCGTCATGCTGATTCAGGTTTTTTATATCTTCGCTTAAATCATAAATAAGTTGCAGAAAACCATGCAGTGCCGACAATGCCCGTGCCGCCAGCATTTTTTCACGCAGTACCTGTTCGGCCGCCTGCCATAAACTTAATGATTCCTTGCGTGCCAGATCCCGCAACTCCTGCAGGGTGCGCTGACCGATCCCGCGCGTCGGTATATTTACAATCCGTTCAAATGACGCATCATCATTGAAGTTACCGGCCAGCCGTAAATAGGCGAGCGCATCCTTGACTTCGGCACGTTCATAAAAACGCATGCCGCCAAAAATGCGATACGGGATCGCCTGCCGCACCAGCATTTCCTCGAGCATGCGCGACTGCGCGCTGACGCGATATAAAATGGCCAAGTCACGATACGGCCGGCCACGCGCATGCCAGACTTCAATCTCGTCAACCACATGCCGGGCTTCGTCCTGCTCATTATACGCAGTATAGATTTTGATCTTTTCGCCGGTCTCACCTTCGGTCCACAGTTGCTTGCCAAGCCGGCCGCTGTTATTGGCGATTAACGCATTCGCAGCCTTGAGAATGGTGCTGGTCGAACGATAGTTCTGTTCCAGCCGCAGTAACTGTGTATCGGTGAAGTCGCGCTGAAAATGTTGCATGTTCTCGACTAAAGCACCTCTCCAACTGTACACCGATTGATCATCATCCCCGACAGCAAACAACGAGCCGGTATTACCGACCAGCAAACGCAGCCAGGCGTATT
>JBBDSF010000230.1:0-2340 GCA_040905125.1 Pseudomonadales bacterium
TGCACGGCTCGATGGTCACGAACAGATCGGCGTTGACGAGCCGGTAGTTGTCGATGCGGCGGGCGGCCTTGCGCAGGGCTACCATCTCCGCATGGGCCGTGGGGTCGCGGCTGCTGATGGTCTGATTGAATCCCTCGCCAATCACTTCACCATCCAGCACGACCAATGCCCCGACGGGCACCTCGTCCAGTTGGCTCGCCTTTTCAGCAAGTTCCAGAGCTCGCCCCATCCATTGTTCCGCCTTGGTCATCGATTCCTGCTCATTTCCGCTCAATTACGTGTAGAGCCTTTTTTGATCATGTTTCCCGGGCAACTTGACGACCTCTTCAGGACGCTGTCAGCAATTCTCTCAAGAGAGTGCTGTATCTTCATTCCACTCTTAAAACCTGGCAGTTTCAATGATCAAGTACCAACATCACTCTGAACAAAGTCGTTCCATAAGCCCCGATAGAGAAATGATGTTCACGCCATTGCCCACAGGAAACTCATCTTCGCCGCCGTAGAGGATGTATTTATATGTTGCGCCAACATCATCACAGGTTTGGCTATAATGCTTACCGAGCTTGGGAGCAACACCATACTTGATTTCGATTGCCCAGATTTCTGACGAGGGCATCTTGATAACCAGATCGATCTCTGCGCCAGCCGCTGTTCGGTAAAAACAGGTTTCTGCACGAGCTGGCAGGATAGAATGAATATTCTCGATAACAAACCCTTCCCAACTTTTGCCCAAGACCGGATTAGACATCAACTCATCATAAATATTGATCCCTAGCAGGCGGTGCAGGATACCGCTATCACGCACGTAATAACGGGGTGATTTGACTAATCGTTTTTTGACGTTGGTATGCCAAGGCTCGAGGCGCCTGACCAACAAAAGATCCGTAAGAATATCAATATAGTGAGTCACCGTCTTGGCATCGACTTCCATATTCGATGCCAGTCGGGAATAGTTAACAGTTTCACCTTGCAAGTGAGCCAACATAGTCCACAGCCGGCGCAACCTTGCTGCGGGAACACGGAAACCCATTTGCGGGATGTCTCGCTCAAGATACGTACGAATGAGGTCTTCCAGCCAATCCATGGCCTGATCATCATTTGCGGCCAGATAGCTGTCCGGAAACCCGCCCCGCAGCCAAAGCCTCTGCCTTGCCTGTTGATTACCATCAACCTCAACCAGGTTCAGACCGCTCATCTCGAGATAACTGATCCGACCTGCGAGGCTTTCAGAAGACTGCCGCATCAAATCCATTGATGCTGATCCAAGCAGCAAAAACTGACCTGCTCTACGATCCTGTTCCCTGTTTTTGTCGATCAGCCCCCGTAGCACAGGGAACAATTCCGGGCTCCGGTGTATTTCGTCCAGAATAACCAACTTATCGGCATGAGTGTTTAGAAAACTGACGGGATCACTGAGCTTGAGCAAATCGTCGGGGGCTTCCAAATCGAGGTAAATCGAGTCGATGTGTTCAGCAATGGCTTTTGCCAGTGTTGTTTTGCCGACCTGGCGTGCACCGAGCAACGCGACCGCAGGCACTTGTGCGATTGTTGCTTTAAGTTTCGCTGTAATATGGCGCTCCAACATACCTTGTATTTTAGGCGTTTATCTCCGGATTTACAAGGTATGTTAGTGATCGACGGGGCTTCCGCGTTTAGCCGGTACCAACCCGGGCCAGATATTGGCTGCCAATGCCAGTCACTCCCACTCGATGGTTGCGGGCGGTTTGCTGGAAATATCATAGGTGACGCGGGAAATGCCACTGATCTCGTTGATAATGCGGCCGGATACCCGTTCAAGAAATTCATAAGGCAAGTGAGCCCAGCGCGCGGTCATAAAGTCGATGGTTTCGACGGCTCGCAAGCTAACGACATACTCGTAGCGACGGGTATCACCAACCACACCGACGGACTTTACCGGCAAAAACACGGCGAAGGCCTGACTGACCTGATCGTACAACCCCGACTTTTTAAGTTCCTCGATATAGATGTGGTCCGCCTTTCGTAACAAATCAGCATATTCCTTTTTGACCTCTCCCAGGATTCTCACGCCAAGGCCGGGACCTGGAAAGGGATGCCGCTGGACGATTTCATGGGATAACCCCAATTCAAGGCCAATCTTGCGCACTTCATCCTTGAACAGCTCCCGAAGGGGTTCGATCAGCTCGAGCTTCATCAATTCCGGCAACCCACCCACATTATGATGGGATTTGATAACGTGCGCCTTACCATCCTTGTTACCTGCGGACTCGATGACGTCGGGATAGATTGTCCCTTGTGCTAGATACCTGACGTCTTCCAGGCTGGCTGCCTGCTCGTCGAATATTTCTATAAATGTGTTAC
>JBBDSF010000231.1:0-14303 GCA_040905125.1 Pseudomonadales bacterium
GACGGCACCATGGAACTGCACAATATTCTCGGACTTGCCCAGCGCCTGCGGGGCAGAGCCGCTGAACACGACCCAAGATATCCGACCATCCTCCGTGAACTCGACGACGATTATTTCCGGCGCTTCGGCGAACAGTACATAGAGGACACGAAAGTCTATCGGGCAGAGGCACCTTTTTTTATCGACAAGATGCCAAATAATTTCTTACACATCGGACTGATTCGCCTCATCCTGCCCAACGCCAAAATTATCGACGCTCGCCGATACCCGATGGCATGCTGCTTTAGCGGCTTTAAACAATTATTCGGAGAAGGCCAGGAATTTACCTACGGTCTGCACGAGATCGGGCGATATTACAACGGCTATGTGCGCTTGATGGATCATTGGGATGAGGTCCTCCCGGGTTTCGTGTTACGGGTGATGCACGAGGACGTGGTCAATGATCTCGAAACACAAGTGAGGCGCATCCTCGATTTCTGCAACCTGCCGTTCGAAGAGAACTGTCTGAACTTCCACGCAACCGAACGAAGCATCAGAACGCCGAGTTCGGAGCAGGTCAAACAGCCAATCTATCGCTCGGGCCTTGAGCAGTGGCGTCACTATGAATCACACCTGCAACCGCTCAAAGAGGCACTGGGAGCCGATATACTGGCCCGGTACCCGGATGCCTGAGTCCTGCCACTTATGGTGCACAAACCGCTGAATGACAACATAGGTCAAGCTACCGTTAACGCACTGTTCGAACTGTACAAACGTGGCGAATTCCATGAGCTGGCTGAACGGATCGAATCCCTCCTGCCCGCTGCTCCCGACATCCTGGTGCTGCATAGCCTGCTCGGTGCCGCGCGGTCGGAACTGGGCGACTATGAGGGTGCCATAGACAGCTACCAGGCCGCGCTACACATCAAGCCAGATTTTGAAAAGCTGCATAACAGCCTCGGAATCGCGCAACTGCGTTTGCAACGCTATGACGATGCCATGATCAGTTTTAGAAGTGCTATCGACAATAACCCTCAATTCGCACCGGCCTGGTTTAATCTGGGCATCATTTACGAACACCGCAGACAATGGCACCTGGCCGCCGATCATTATGAAGAAGCAATTCAACTGGACCCGCAGCATGTGGAAGCCCTCACCGCGTCAGGCACGGCGGCGTGGGAACTCGGTGCGTATGACCGGGTCGCTGAATCGTACCGGCAAGCCCTTGCAATCAAGAGTGATCATATTCCGGCCTGGCGCAACCTGCTCAACTTTCTGGAACAGTCCAATCAAGCCGAGGCATTGAGAAGTACGTTAGGAAAGGCACGGCATGCCATAGGCGAGCATGTGGTGGTACGCCTTTACGAGGGCCATCTGGCGGACATGGATGGCGACCATGCGCGGGCCAGATCGATGCTCGAGGCATTGGATGTCGATACAAGCGATGCCGCCAGCACCCACGATGAAAGACGTCGTGTCGCGCGCCTGACGAGACTGTGTGACCGGCTCCATGATGTAGAAGCCACCATGCACTATGCGACATTGGCCAACCGGCTATCCCAAACCCTGAGTGAGCAGATGGGTATTCACAAGGACGCATATCTGGAATACCTCGATTATCGCCAGCATTATTTTACGCCGGAGAATGTCGCTGGTTGGTCCACCGCACCCTCACGGAACCAGGCAGCTAAGAAGCCGGCGCCGGTATTCATCATTGGCTTTCCAAGATCCGGGACGACGCTCCTCGATACGATTCTCAGAAGTCACCCGGCAATTGAAGTGGCGGAAGAGGTCAATGCCGTCCCGGGCGTTATCGATGAACTGGCCATCCTGTCCCATGACCATCTGAACTATCTCGCACGTCTGCCAGAAGATGACCTTGAACGGTTCAGAGCACTTTATTTCGATATCCTGTTACAACAGGTTCAGCACAGCGACTCGAATGCCCGGCTAATCGACCGATTTGCCAACAACATTATCTATGCTGGCGAAATCCATCGCCTGTTTCCCGACGCGAAATTTATTGTGCTTCTACGGCATCCGGCGGATTGCGTCCTGAGTTGTTTCATGCAGCTTTTCTACGAATCGCCCATGAACGCCAATTTCTACACGCTGGAAGATGCGGCCAATCTGTACAACAGGGTATTCACGCTCTGGCATCAATATGAGCAGCTTTTAGACCTGGATGTCCTGTATGTGAAATACGAGGATCTCATCAACGATGTTGAACAGGTCGGTCGCTCAATCCTGGATTTTATCGATATGCCCTGGCACCCAAACCTGCTCCACCATGAAAAAACCGCGCAAGACAGAACCGTCATCAGAACAGCGAGCTACAATCAGGTCACCCGTCCACTGTATACCGATGCCAGGAATCGCTGGATGCGGTATCAAAAGTATATGGAGCCAGTGATGCCGGTCCTGGGAGCCTGGATAAAACGATACGGATACGCCACGTGAGTCAATCCCCGGCGTCGTCAATAAAGTCTTCGCGCACCTCGGTCACCAATGCTGCCCGGAGAATACGTTGCATAATGATGGCATTGACACCAATATCATTACTGGCAGTAACCAGGGCACGTCTGTCCGGGTGCAGCTGCTTCACGGTGCGCTCGATAAGGGCTTGATATTGCCTTATTCCCGACTGTTGGATTCCATATTGAAGCCATATTTCGCGCCAATCGCTCGCGAAATCCATTAACAGAAGTCTGTATCTGTCGACGAGAGCGGCATCGTTGCCAGGATGACGCTCGAAATCACGGATCAGGTCACTGACCAGACCATCGATCTCTCCTGGCGCCATAACCGGTGCACTGTTGTAATTTTCCGTCAATATTTCTGTAAGGTGGTGCGCGTCATAAGGGACGAACTGGATCAACTCACTCACATTATCACCAACATCATATTGCTCCATGCGCCGCGCCATCTGCCAGAACCGCGACGAACCCGCCAGATCAACAACCAGGTGAACGCGATCCTCTTGCCCGCCGTTGATGACATTGTGTCGTCGCCAATTATCGAAGATCCAGCATTCACCCGCCTGCATGTGAACTTGCTCATCGCCGCAGTAAAACATGACATCGGGATTGGTTACGACCGGGATATGCATGCGTACTCGCGAATACCAGTGATAATTGAAATCGACATGACTGGTCACTTCGCATCCGGCATCGAGCTTCATTAAACGCGAACGCGTCAGCACCTCACCAAATGATCCCATGACTTGTTGATGGTACGAACAGCTTGCGAGATGCGGTGTGGGTTTCATGTTGCCGATAAAGTCATTGTTATCCTGGCCATCCCGTGAAATGAGCGCAATCGCCGAATTACCCTTTAATCCGGACGGATGTGCCATCCATGCCGACGGTTCTAACTGTTCCATCTCAACTGACAGACGATCTGCATCGAAGTTAAACGGAAGGCGAATAAATGGCTTTCTCAATTCCATTGCGTATCCATCCCGTCGGGATCATAGCCGAACAACCTGAAATCCGCTCGATAAAAGTTGGCCACCGCGCATTTCAGCTCATCATCGTAATAATCCAACCATTTTTTATGCATCGATTTATTTTCTCTGGGCAACTCACTCGTGGGAATACCGATGTGCTCGCATATATCGTTATAGGATTGCTGCAGTGATTCATAATGGCCAACAAAGTCCATCATAACCTTGCTGTCGCTATTGCTGAGAAGGTCGGACTGAGGCCATACCAGGACCCGCTGTCGGAACGGCTCTGCTCGTATTGCCTGTTTCATAAATGCCGTCTCTCGTCCCTCAAAGTCCCGATTCCGACGATTCAAAAACGAACAGGTGGACACAAAGCGATCGAACGGATGACGCACAAAGGCGAACTTGAAATAGCTTTCGAGAATCTCCTTCGAAAGATGATGTTCGAGCTGCCTGTAAGAAATATGGCCGTGCTTTATGCTGGCAATTTCTGAAATCGGAATATAACTTTCGCCAAACAGCATCTGTTGTTCCCAGTCACCGGCATCCAGATGCGGCCTTAAAACGTGACGTATGCTGTGCGTTGCTGTTCGTGGGACCGCGAAAAATATAAATTGATGCTTGTGCGAAATAATCACGCTGAAAGTGTACGTTCCGGATTATTCATTGGCAACTGGAAGCCCCTCATCGACTGACCATTATGACTACCTTGGCAGGGAACCTGCGCTGCATAATCAGATCGGGCCGGCCGTCATTATTCAAGTTGGTGAGCTCAACCAGTTCGGGATCCCTCGGCATCGGCACCTCAAAGTCTATAGAATCACGCTCGAACAGCTCCTCGTCAGGCCGGCCCGGATAAATTTGAAGTGTATTCTCGCCCGCCTGGACCAACAGATCTGCGAGGCCATCATCATCCATATCGGCAATCAATACCGTAGGGTAGAACACCTCCCCTGTAGACCAGTCGAACGTCGCCTTGATTTTACGGGTTACATTGGGTGAATCTCCATAGCGGCCATTCGACATCTGGTAGAAATCGACATCCACACTGATCGAACCGGTCAGCAACGCCGCCAGGATCTTTCCAAGCCCCAGTCGGACCGATGAAATGACCACGTCAATCTGCTTGTCCTGATTAAAATCCTTCTCCTCCATGTCGAACTGAATGCCCTCGGATTGAATTCTCGAAACAGGAGCCTGCTCGAATTCAATCAGATTCTGCTCTCCTTTACGGCCCTTGTGAATCTCATAGGTCGTTTGCTTATCGAACACACCCCTGCTTTTGACCGTCAGTGTCACCAGATCCGGTATACCGTCGCCATCCAGATCGGCGAGTTGGTACAGAGCCTTGGACTGTGAATTAGACACGTCCCCTTCACCTAATCCCGGTGACAGGCCGTCTGTACCTTCATGATCGAACGTAATATCTGTCTCTAATTGCGCAGGGTCAGCATCAAACAGGCCTGTATCCTGCTGAAGATATATATCGAAATGGTCATCGCGCCAGACCACCAGATCGCCGCGGCCATCATGATTCATGTCCACCTGATAAAGGGTACGAGCCTCATACCAGGGATTACTGCTGTACGACATTTCCATATAGGGTGGAGCATAAATGTCAACCGGATCGTGAAATGTGTTGTCATCTCGTTGAATGAAAACCTGGAAGCCATCAAAACCCGGAATGATGAAATCATCGAGGCCATCGTTATTCAAATCCCGACAAAGATCGAGCCTGGGTATCCGCTCTTTGGCCGGCACATTATACAAAGAAGAATATTCCACCAGTTTTCGCCTGATACCCGTACGGGGGTCGAAGGACACTGCCTGGTTTCGGGTGTACAGAATAAAAGCATCACCCGACTGAAGCCGGCAGACCTCGGTCAAGATAACATCGTCCGGCAATTCGATATCCACTTCAGGTTCATTATGAAATCTGCCGTCCTGCATGAGATACACCGCAAGCCTTCGAGTGCCGTCTTCCCGCACCTTCGCCACGATCAAATCCGCCTTGTCCTTATCAACAAGGAAGGCACTGTAAACGGTCTGACTCCGTACCGGCGATGTATCGATGGTTGAAATATCGAATGCCGGCGATGAAGCGGACAGGGTGATGCAAGGCCATACCGTTATCAGCACGACAGCCGGCAAAGTCAGAAGTCTCATACGCTTTTATTCGGCCGGAATTTTCGCTTCGGAAAACTCATAGCCATGATAGCTGGCGATGGCGAGTCCCGCCGCGACACTGGTAAAAGGGTCATGCTGTGTAACCTTACCCGGAAATTTTTGGTCCAGCATACGTCTCACGGAAGCGATCTGTGAAGAACCTCCAGTTCTGATAACAAAGTCGATATCTTCCTGCGAGAGTCCGGCAGCTTTGACAACCTCATGCAGCACATCGTCGATATCTTTCAGCATATCAGCCATCATGGTCTCCAATTGAGAGCGTGTGATAGTCAGCGATATATCAAGCTCCGGTATATCGAGCACCGTCTCCTCTTCCGAGGAAAGCGCAGCCTTGGCTTCCTTGATTTCCTGGAAAACAATGTAGCTGTAGTTGTGGGTAATGAGATCATCGAGGCGCGAAAATTTCTCCGCGGCCGGACCGCCTTGTTTGATACAATCGGCTATCTTGGCGCGGTAATGATTCTGATTCAAGGTATAGGTTACCGCCCAGTTCAACAACTTGTCCTCGAATTCCTCAAATGGGAACTCATTCTCTATTAACTGCCCGTCTCGTATCCGGGACCAGGTCTCTCCCTTGCCCAGCAACGGAAACAGCAACCGCCGAAAGATCAATTGATCCACATGGTCGCCGCCCAGTGACAAGCCTGACGTTGCAAGCACCTTGAAATCAACCCCGTGAAACTCAACGACACTGAGATCCAGCGTACCACCACCGAAATCCAGTGCCAGCACTTTACCCTGCCGAGGCGCCGTGTCGTCACGCAAGAAGCTCAAGGTCGCTGCTACCGGCTCGGGGAAAAATGTCAGATGATTGAACCCCGCATGTTTACAGGCCTCACCCAGACGTTCCAGTCCCAGCTTGTTGCCCGATTGACCCTCGAACCTGACGGGATGACCCAGGTGAATATCGCCAATGGGTTCAGGTATTTGCTCCTCCAGGCATCTTCGGATATGAAGTAAAACGGGGGTAATCAGCGCCACCAGGCGAAAGGGATGTTCAAATACCATTAACCTTTTGATGGATGGATTGGCTAACAGTCGCTTTACGCCTCTAAACAGACGGCCGGGAAGCCCCCGATCTATAACGGCCTGGCCATAGACGTTCTCGGTCACGACTTCCGCCTCGGAGTTCGGATTTTCCGGATTACCCTCGCTTACCAAAAGCTGCCCTTTGCCCACAACTTCCGGCGTCATTTCGACGACGCGGTCGCGATTCTCCTCGATATATTGAGTGACCGCAGCCTCCCCGGTTCGGGGATGCAGCTGACGATCAAGGTGAGTGGCGGTAGGCATTATCTCGCCTGACGCTTCCAGTCTGACCAGGGTCACGCGTTCGCCATCATACCAGGCAGCGGCCGAATTCGAGGTCCCGAAATCGATTCCAATACCTATCATAACATATTGATTTTCATAGGTTTGCGGAGTTATAAGGCGACAAGACAGCTGCCAATTAACTCATATTTTGAGCGCCGTGCCCAGTGCTTTCAGATTATCGCCTTAACTTCACGCAGCGGGTAACTTGCTCTATTGCTCCGGAGAAACCCCGACTGCGTCGAGCAACTGGCCCATACTGGCGAGGACTCTGTATCTGGCAAGTTTTTCCGTATATTGACCCGAAATGTACGCTACCTTGGCGCGCAGCAATTCGTTTTGAATATCCAGGACATCCAACAGGGTTCGCTTGCCCAGAGACAACTGTTCGTTATAGACACTCAACACTTCTTCGGTCGAGTTTACGTGCAACTCCAGATATTGGAGTCGGGCAGTGATGTCCTGTAATTCATTCCATATCAGGGTAACGTCTTCCCTGACCGCTCGACGGACATCCCGCGCACGCTCACGTGCGGTGAACTCTCTTGCCTCCACCTCATTCAGACGCGCACGATCCGCACCGCCACGGTAAAGATTATAGGTCATTCGGACAACGGCTGATTCATCGTCGTTATCGTCCAGTATGCCATCTATATTTCGGTTCCGTGTGGCACCCACCACGAGATCGAATTTCGGTAAAAATGCTCCCTTCGCCTGACGATGCGAGGCTTCTGCTGCTTCAAGCTCGGATCTGACAGACTGTAGCCTGGGATTATTCGCATAGGCAATCTGTAGCGCTTCATCCAGGGTTTCGGGTAGCCTACCTGCCGACTGCGGATCATCGAGTTGCCCGGGATGCTCACCTACGACTCGAAAAAACTCGGCCCGACCATTTTCCGCGTCGCGCTCAGATAATATCAGGTTCGATCGTGATTGCGCTTGCCGGCCTTGAGTCTGTACCACATCAACCTTCGTGCCGACACCGCTATCGAACCTTTCCTGAATTTTTGCAAGGGTATTGTTGTGATGGCGCAGATTTTCCTCGGCAAGGGTGACCACCGCGTCGCGCCTCAAGACTTCCAAATAGACCTCGACCGCTCTGAGGCCAACTCTTTCCTGGCTATTCACCAATCGTGCCATTGCGGCATCGACCTGCGCCTGACGTTGATCCACCAAGTTTCCGGTAGCACCGCCATCGAATAACAATTGGGTCAATCGAACGCTTTTTTCCTCCCGGGACAAGGTTCTATCATCCACACCAGCGGCACGCGTCGTCGAATTATTCGATGTCTCTCGGCCACTCGCGAACACCAGGTCGATGCTCGGCAAGAAGTCGGCGCGGGCACGGCGCTCCGAATGCTCCGCCGCCTCGAGTTCAAACTTGCTGGCCTGAATTTGTGGATTGGTTCTTAACGTCGTTCGAATTGTATCCGTAAGACTTTGCGCCGCTGCATTCAGCGAGATAATGGATGAAATTAATATAATGGCCCGTATCGAAACTATTTGCCTGGTCACACCAGCATCCTCCCACCACGTGTCAGATTACGTATTGTTATTGCCCGTAATACTACAGCATCCCGGAATAACCTTCCAAATACCCGCCCTATTGAACGGCATAACCTGCGGATTCGTAACTTCCCGTAATCATGAACGCTGACCAGATAAATGGATAACCCCACCGCGGCGAATCGAGCATTTCCCGCTGGGTCGCCCTGAGCGCTTCCCTGGGTGCCATACCTTCAAGAATGCGTTCATAAAAGGCTGTCATCAGTGCCTGGGTCCCATCATCACTGACTTCCCACAAGGATGCCACGACTTCGGCCACTCCCGCTTCCTGAAACGAACGTTTGAGCCCATAGACGCCCTCGCCCTCATGGATTTCGCCGAGGCCCGTTTCGCAGGCCGACAATACCACCAGATTAGTTCCTGACAGATCCATGTCCAGCACTTCAAGCGCCGTCAACACACCGTCATTATTGGTGTCAATCTCGCCTAAAAATTCGGCATTGTTATTGACTCCCGCAAAAGCCAGCCCGGACCGAAGCAGCGGATTATCGCCCGGCGGCGGCACATGAATATCGGCGCCTCTTTGAAGTTTAAGCAATCGTCGACGCAGGGTATCGTCGGGTTCGAGAAAGAATCCGTGTGTGGCCATGTGTAACAAGCGGGGCGGCTGAGCAAACGTGTTTAGCACCTGTTCCTGGGCCTCTTCACCAAAGTACGTCTCGTTGGCCGTTTGGTGCTCGCGCACCTGATCCGTGATGATCTCCCCCTCTTCCAGAGCACCAGGCAGTGGATCAAAATTCAGCCCGCGCAGGCCGGTGGCCACGCCTCTTATATCCAACTGCAAATCAGTGGATCGACTGCGTCGTGCCGCCTGTAATTGTTCCGCGCTGATCACCTGGTCGGCATCATAATCAGGTCCGGCAAGAATAATATAATCACCCTGAGCCCGCTCATAATCGTTCGGCAATAAATCTCTTCCTGATGAGAGCATATGCAAGTCACGGGTCTCAATCAGGTATTGCGCGTCCTGATCCACGAGCGCCGGAAACGGCAGAATGTTTAGAATGCCATCAGGGACAACATGGACATACTCCATCTCGCCGATGGCATCTGCCACCGGCGCCCATACTTGATCGTATGCAATCTGACCGAACTCCAACACATCCTCCTCGTCGGCGAGATCGTCCTGAATCCAGGTGCGATAGTCGACAACACTGTCCTGAATCGCCTTTCGATCCGGGTATATCACCAGTTCGTACCGGATGTTCCCGCCATCATTGATCACGACTCCGGCCAGCATTTTCTCGACGCCCGCTTCCTCGTAGGTCAGAAAATCCACCAGTGCCGAATCGTCAGGCAAAGCCGCTTCCACATCATCAATGCTTACCCCGGCAATTGAGCTTCGATAGCGTGCACTTGCCCGCCCCAGTTCACCCTGCAACTCGTTAACTTCCCGTTCGAGCTCATAAAGCCTCTCTGTATGCTCTTCGGCTGTGTCGCCATCCATGGGACCTGACAGCGTTCTGGAAGCAAGTGCCTCACGCGCGGCTCTCAAGTCATCGGCGAGAGTCTTCAATTGCGGATCCCTGGACAAGGCCGAAATCTGTTGAACCTCGGAGGTTATTTTCAACAATAGACCTTTACGCTGGAGACTGGCATTCAATGCTCGTTTACCCGCATCAGGATCGTCAATACGCGTCAGCAACGAAAGCCAGGCATCAAATTCGGGCCGATGCAGTCGAATATAACCTTCTCGCGCGTTTTCACCGGTCACCCAAAGCATGCGATCAAGGAACTCACTGCGCCGATGAAACCCTTGCTCTCGCAACGCCAGCGCCGCCTGCAACTCACCCTGCTCTTCCCGGGTATCGGCCAGCGCATTCAATGCATCAAAGGTATAAGGATGTTGCTCGCCAAGTACTTTTTCTGCCAGGGCCAGCGCATCGGTTAACAGATTGATCGCCTCGCCAAGTCTCTGTTGATCTTTGTACAATACGCCCAGATCGATCATGGAGCGGATACTGTCCAGATGCTCGGGACCCAGGATTGATTGCCGCAATTGCAAGGCCTGCACGAAAAGCGGCTCTGCCTCTGACAAGCGATCCTGACGCCTGTACACCCGCGCCAGATTATTCATCGCCTTCAGCGTGCGTTGATGATCTTCCCCGAACAGCTGCATCCACTGATTCATCACCTCATCAAACATGGTGGCGGCTTTGTCATATTCCTGCATTAACATGTACAGAAAGGCGAGATTGTTTTTTACGCCGACTGTGTCCGTATGATCCGGACCCTTGTCTTCTTCCAGATGTTCAAGTGTCTCTATATACAGGGGCTCCGCTTCCCGAAAGTTACCCTGGCTCTCGTGCAGCAATGCCAGGTTATTGCGGGTACGTGAAGTCTGCGCGTTGGCCGGCCCCAACACCTGCTCGAATTTAGACAAAGCCTCCTTGAGACGCGGCTCTGCCTCGTCATACAGACCTAATTGTTCGTAAACAAGGCCGAGGTTATTCAAGGCCACGATAGTAGAAGGATGATTTTTGCCAACGATATTGGTCAGTCCTTCATGTGCCATCCTGTAGATGTATTCAGCGTCTCCCAGCTTGCCCTGATGTTGATAGACCGCCCCCAATTCCAGGCGGGAATTCATCAAATCCAGCGGCCGATCCTGCCAGTTGGCCTCACCATAATCCACCACTTCCTCCAGAAGCTTGCGGGCCGACCCGTACTCGCCTTCGTCATTGAAGACACGACCGAGATACGACTTTGCTGTATAACTCAAATCGACTTCACCCACCTGAAGTGCCGTTTGAATGACGCCTGAGAGAAGGTCCCGCGCTTCATTGTACCGACCTTGTTGACGATATATTTCCGCAATCTGACTTAAAACACTTAACACCTCTTCGTTAACGGCGGGCAGAACCTCGCTCATGCGATCGACAAGTTCCTGGTAACTGACTTCCGCCTCATCCAGATCACCCTTGTCGGCGTAAAGGGCAGCGCGCCGTTTATGGCACTCCAGGGACCGTGGATGCCAGGTTCCATAGTATTGTTCGACTTCAGCGCAAAATACCTCACTTTCATCCAGCGCTTGTTGGTAGTTCCCGGTCGCCTCCAGGTATTCGATCAGGTTGTAACGAGCCTCGATAGTCTCGGGATGGGCCGGACCCAGGGCATCTTCATACCCCGCAAGTACCCTGGTGTGCATCATCTCCGCTTCTTGTGGATTACCCCAGGCGCCGTAAAGCTCCGCAAGCAGTTCATTGATCTCCAGAGTCCACGGATGCTCCTCCCCCAGGGCTTGCGCTGCGCCGGAAGCCGCCTCACGCAACCAGGCCTCCGCCTCGTTCCCGTTGCCCGCTCTGCTGTGGATAAAACCCAGGTCACGCTTGGCGGCCAGTGTCATCCAATGGTTCAGGCCAAGACTTTCTTCACCAAGGAATACTGCACCCTCCTGAGCCGTCAGGGCAGTTTCGAAGTCCCCCCGTTCCATGGCGGCTTTCGCCTGGCCGGTCATATCTTGCCAAAGGTTCACGTCTTCCCGCTGGGGCTCGCTAATCCTGGATGCCTGCCGGAGCTTCTCCTGGACCCACTCTGGCTCATGTTCCCACAAGGCCGAAAGGTCCTCATGGACCTGCGCAATGACTGCCTGATTCCCCTGGCGAACCGCGACTTCGATCCGCTGTATCATCAAATCGCCGGCGAGCTCCCGTACCCCGAGCTCCTGAGCCAGACTGGCGGCCATCTCCAGCGCACGCAGATCATTCGGCCTCACATCCACCAGCACCAGGTAGTGATCCAACGCCTCTTCCACGTCTCCATCCGCCAACGCCGTCTCGGCGGCCTCTCTGAGAGCCGCTGCATTATTGGTTTCATTTTCAGATGGAGCGCCGGCGGCAAAAGCAGACAGATTAATGGTCAGCAGAAGGATCGGAACGGCAAATAAAATATGCTTGGTCATTGGAACGAAAGCCCGTTTTTTCGTTAATTCGTTAATTCGTACGACTTTATACCAGTCCCCGTACGTGAAATGCCAGACTATCTTACTCAGAGTCTTCACCGCTATGCCCGCGGTCTATCTTCCGGATTGCAGGAATAAAGACCCCCAGCATCAATGTCACAACGGCCAGGAGGATTGCACTGATCCACAAGGCCGTGTCGATACCGAAATGTTCCGCGATAAAGCCGACGGGTATGACACCAATAGGCATCAAGCCGAAGGTCATCATCATGATGCTCATCATCCGTCCCCGCATTTCCGGTACCACTGCCAGCTGGACCAGGGACATGTTCATGGACATATACATGGAACTCCACAAGCCAACCAGTGCGACCATGGGCATGGCGATCCACATATAGCGGGAAACGGCAAACAGGGCGGTAAACAGTGCCCAGACGAGCGAGATACCCAGTAACCACCAGCCCTTGTGCCTCAAGTCGCCGAGCCTCGCCAGTACCAATGACCCCAGCAACGCGCCCACACCATTGGCTCCCAGCAGTAACCCCAGGTCATCGGGCCCACCATCGAGGATATCCTGATTGAACGCCGGCATGAGAAACTGAACGGGCATGCCGAAAAGCATGGGCAGAAACGACATCGCCAACAGACCAAATACCAGCGGTGAACCCAGCATGTACCCAAAGCCTTCACGAATGTCGTGGAAAACGGTGGCCGATTCCGTGACTTTAGCGTTACCCTCATAACGCAGTGCGCTTAGCGTCAATATTGAAAGAAAGTACAGCCCGCCAATGATATAAAAGACCACACCCACCCCGAATTGCGACGATGTATCGCCATGAGCAACGATGGCGATGATCGCACCCGCCAATGCAGGGCCAAGTACCCGGGAGAGATTCATGCTTGCCGTGCTAAGTGCCATGGCATTGAACAACGCCGCCTCGCCGACGATCTCGGGAATGATGGACTGGCGGGACGGCATGCTCAGCGAGAGTACCGTTCCATTGAAAAGCCCGAAATAGATGAAATGCATGAACGTGACATGGCCCGTAATAACGATCGTGGCCAACCACAGCGTCGCAACACAGTTCAGAAGCTGGGCAACCACCATCGTCCGCTTCTTCTGCAGTCGGTCGGCCATGACGCCGCCAAACAGAGAGAACAAGAACGAGGGAATGGCGAACGACAGCAGGACCCAGGTTAACATCATGGGCGAGTTGGTCATCGCGTAGATGAGCCAGCCCCGCGCCACCATCTGCATTTGCATGCCAAACTGGGCCGCCAGATTGCCGACCCACAGATAACGAAAATCCCGATGCCTGAGCGAGGTGAACATGCCTCGCGTAAACAGGAGTCCAGGTTGCGGCCTGGTCGGGTCGCCTGCCGTTCCGGGCGGCGGAGAGCTGGATGTACCGGCTTCAGACATGAAATCAGGGGCAATTAATTGGGCGCCCAGTATATCACCTAAACTAAACACAGGCCTTCGCATCCGGGCCAAAAGAAGCGATAATGCGCAAAACGAAATCGACTCTGGAGTTGTAGTATGGAATGTCCCAAGTGCCATTCAGAGATGCAAGAAAAAACCTTAAGCACACTGAAGGGAGGGGTAACGGTAGATCAGTGCACCAATTGCCACGGGATGTGGTTCGATATTGGTGAAGCTGAAGCTCTCAAGGACAAATGGATGTCCGACTATATCGATAGCGGGGACCGGGAGGTCGGACGTAAGCACAATGCCATCCGCGATATCGATTGCCCCCGCTGCGGCAAATCCATGGAACCGCTTACGGATCCCGCTCAGACCCACATTCAATACGAGGCATGTCCAGATCACGGGATGTACCTCGACGCGGGGGAGTTTACCGATTACAAATATGAAACTCTGATGGATCTCTTCAGAGACTTCGTATTCAA
>JBBDSF010000232.1:0-2339 GCA_040905125.1 Pseudomonadales bacterium
TGCCGAGAATGCTCAGGCTGCCGCTGCTCGGGCGCAGGATGTCGAGAATGAGACGCAGTGTCGTGGTCTTGCCGGCGCCGTTGGGACCGAGAAAGCCGTAGATGCTACCCCGGGGAATTGACAAGCTGATGTCATCGACTGCCTTGAAGCGGCCGAAGGACTTGCTCACGTGAGTCAGTTGCAGCGCGGGATCTTCCATGGCTTCGCGGGCGCAGTGAAAAGGCCGCAGTATGGCAGAAAGCAGGTAAAGGAACGAGGGGTGTTACCAGACTCCATGATTGAAATTGCTCCGCAAGCTCGAGCATTGAATCTAACTGGACGGGTGAACTCCAATACCGGACACCAACTCCAAAATCCAATACTGGACACCCACAAATCTTTTCCGAGAATTTGGGAATCCAATACTGGACACCCACAAATCTTTTCAACTCCAAACTCCAATACCGGACACCCACAACTCCAATACCGGAAACTCCAATACCGGACACCCACAAATCTTTCCCCAGAATTTGGCAATCGAGAAATCCAATACCGGACACCCACAAATCTTTCCCCAGAATTTGGCCAACCAATACCGCAACCAATACCGGACACCCACAAATCTTTCCCCAGAATTTGGCAATCGAGAACTCCAATACCGGACACCCACAAATCTTTCCCCAGAATTTGGCAATCGAGAAAGAGTCGGTCTATAACTAGCTTTTGAGGAACCCGGTTCAAGGAGGAACCCTGATGCCCCAAGCTCGCTATCGCCTGATCGACACGCAAACCACGCCCTATTACCATTGCGTTTCCCGTTGTGTCCGCCGCGCCTTTCTCTGCGGCTTCGACCGCGCTTCCCACAAGAACTTCGACCACCGCAAGCAGTGGATCCTGGATCGTATCCGGCTGCTCTCATCGGTCTTCGCCGTCGATGTCTGTTCGTATGCCATCATGTCCAATCACTTCCACCTGGTGCTGTTCGTGGACACCGACGCGGCGGGGCAATGGCCCTTCGACGAGGTGGTCGGCCGCTGGCTGGGGCTATTTAAGGGTCCGCCGGTTGCCAGGAAATACCAGGCTGGCGACGCCCTGTCGCCAGTGGAGCAAGATGCTCTGGCGAGCTGGGTGGCGCTCTGGCGTGACCGCCTGGCGGACCTGAGTTGGTACATGCGTTGCCTCAATGAGAAGATTGCCCGGATGGCCAATGCCGAGGATGAGTGTACCGGGCGCTTCTGGGAGGGCCGGTTCAAGAGTCAGGCGCTGTTGGAAGAGGCGGCGGTGATCTCTTGCATGGCGTATGTGGACCTCAACCCGATCCGCGCCAACTTGAGCAAGACCCTGGAGAGTTCGGAGTTTACGTCGATCCAGGAGCGACTGCGCCGGTTCAAGCACCAGGGAGCAAGGCGAACCGAGTCAGCCTGGCTGAGGCCGCTGCGCGGGCAAGGCATTCGGGCGGCGAATGCGATCCCGATGCAACTGCATGATTACTTTGCCTTGGTGGATTGGACTGGACGGGCGATGCGGCGGGGCAAGCTTGGTGCGATTCCTGCGGAGGTGCAACCCATATTGCTGCGGCTCGGGGTTCAGCAGGAGAACTGGGTGACGAATACCCAGCATTTTGGCAAGAGGTTTCATCGGGCCCTGGGGCGCGTCAATCAGATCAGGAGCCTGGCCGGGCGCACTGGCCAGCAATGGATCCACGGTCTCTCACAGACGCGCGCTTTCTACCGTTAAATCTCTACAATTGAAATATTCCAAGAGACACGATGCCGACCGGGAACTGTCCTGGTTGCAGTGAGATCCTACGTCTCACCCTTCCATTTTTCTAGATACAGATTACTTCCAACCCTGAGCGCTTAAGCGAAGCGAGATCTCGGCGACTGTGTTTAGCCTGGCCGAAGCAATCTTTTAGCCTGGTCGAAGCAATCTATGGGTGTCTAAATTTTTCCTGCCTGGTCGAAGCAATCTATGGGTGTCTAAATTTTTCCTTTTGGCAAGAGGTTTTATCGGGCCCTGGGGCGCGTCAATCAGATCAGGAGCCTGGCCGGGCGCACTGGCCAGCAATGGATCCACGGTCTCTCACAGACGCGCGCTTTCTACCGTTAAATCTCTACAATTGAAATATTCCAAGAGACACGATGCCGACCGGGAACTGTCCTGGTTGCAGTGAGATCCTACGTCTCACCCTTCCATTTTTCTAGATACAGATTACTTCCAACCCTGAGCGCTTAAGCGAAGCGAGATCTCGGCGACTGTGTTTAGCCTGGCCGAAGCAATCTTTTAGCCTGGTCGAAGCAATCTATGGGTGTCTAAATTTTTCCTCTAAATTTTTCCTATCTATGGGTGTCTAAATTTTT
>JBBDSF010000233.1:0-2322 GCA_040905125.1 Pseudomonadales bacterium
GCATGACCGCACGCGACAGTTTGATTGCCTTGACGATACCGTTCAGGTCACCTCTCAGTAATGTCACACCTGCACTTTCCATCGCGACATCCGTACCCGTACCCATCGCAATCCCGACATCAGCGGCGGCCAGCGCCGGGGCGTCGTTGATACCGTCACCGGCCATCGCGACGACGGCGCCTGCGGATTTCAGATCCTGTACGATGCGATGCTTGTCGGCGGGCAATACATCGGCATGGACCTCATCAATGCCGAGTTTTTTCGCGACTGCGCGCGCTGTGGTTTCATTATCACCGGTCAGCATGACCACCTTCAGACCCGCCGCATGCATATCCTTGATTGCCTGCGCGGTGGAGGCCTTGATCGGATCGGCGACGGCAATGATGCCTGCTGCCTTGTTATCAACGGCGACATACATGGCGGTACCGCCTTCGCTGCGTAGTTCGTCTGCCTGTTGTTCCAGTGAACTGATATCTACGTTCAGATCTTTCATCAGTTTGCTGTTGCCAAGTGCGATGGTCTTTCCGTCTATCTGGCCGCGTACACCCTTGCCGGTGATCGCTTCAAACTTGTCTGCCTTTGTTAGCTCAAGATTTTTGTCCCGGGCACCGCGGACGATGGCCTCGGCCAGCGGATGTTCACTGCCCTGTTCAAGGGTGGCGGAGATCTGCAGGACTTCATCATCGCTGTAATCACCCTTGCTGATGATACGGGTCAGCGCCGGTTTGCCTTCGGTCAGGGTCCCGGTCTTGTCGACCACGATGGTATTGACCTTTTCCAGGATCTCGAGTGACTCGGCATTCTTGATCAGCACCCCGGACTTCGCCCCACGGCCGACACCGACCATGATCGACATGGGTGTGGCGAGTCCCAGTGCACAGGGGCAGGCGATAATCAATACGCTGACGGCGGCAATCAGGCCGTAACTGAAACCCTGGTTCTGGGCGAATATATTCCACGCAATAAAGGCGATCACTGCAACCAGGACCACGGTGGGGACAAACCAGCCGGAAACCTTGTCGGCCAGCCGCTGGATCGGCGCTCGGCTGCGCTGGGCGGTGGCGACCATTTGTACAATCTGTGCCAGCATCGTATCGCTACCAACTTTCACCGCCTTGATAATCAGGCCGCCGTTGCCATTGACCGTACCGCCGATAACGTTTGAACCAGTGGTTTTTTCGACCGGCATCGATTCGCCGGTCACCATGGATTCATCCACGTGGCTGTTGCCTTCGATAACCGTGCCGTCAACCGGGACTTTTTCACCCGGACGGATGCGCAAGTGTTCACCTGGCTCGATGTCTTCAATACGGATTTCCTCTTCACCGTCGTCGGTGATGCGGCGAGCGGTCTTCGGGGTGAGACCGAGCAGGGCCTTGATTGCACCGCTGGTGCGCTCGCGTGCCTTCAGTTCCAGCATCTGCCCGAGCAGGACCAGGATCACGATGACGGCACCTGCCTCAAAGTAGACTGGCACACTGCCGTCCGCCATCTGAAACGAGTCCGGAAAGATGCCGGGCAGGATTGTCGCGATTACGCTGTAGCCCCAGGCCACACCCGTGCCCATCGCGATCAGGGTGAACATATTGAGTGCGCGGGTTTTCAGTGAATGCCAGCCGCGTTCAAAAAATGGCCAGCCGGCCCACAGTATCACTGGTGTCGCAAACAGTAGTTGCAGCCAGTTCGACTGGTTGCCGCTGAGCAACCTGTCGAGTCCGAACAGGTGACCACCCATTTCCAGTATGAAGACCGGTATGGTTAGGGCAAGACCGATCCAGAAGCGGCGGCGAAAATCAGTCAACTCAGGATTCTCGCTTTCATCAAGCGTTACAGTCTCCGGTTCCAGTGCCATGCCGCAGAGTGGACAACTTCCCGGGCCTTTTTGCCGGATTTCGGGGTGCATGGGGCAAGTGTAGATCGCCTCCAGCATCTCCGGGGTTATCACCTTTGGCTGTTTCCTTGCAGCCTGCCCACCGTGACAGCAGGGTGCAGTTTCGCCATGTCCATCGGTTTGCTTGTCTCTACCCTTTGGATTCGCAGCTGCGTCTTCCGGTACCAGGTGCATGCCGCATTCGGGGCAGTCGCCCTGCTGATCCTGCCGGACTTGCGGGTGCATCGGGCAGGTATAGACTGTGGCAGCTGCCACGTCTGTCGTTGCATGCTGAGACTGTTCGTCAACGGTATGCACGGATTTTTGACTGTGGCAATCTTGCTCTTGTTTGGTTGACGCCTGTTTGTGGGCACCGCAACAATCATGTTGTTTGTCTTGGTTGGAGTGCTTCATGCAAATTCTCCTATTCGTATTTTTTCAGCAAGGCCATG
>JBBDSF010000234.1:0-5426 GCA_040905125.1 Pseudomonadales bacterium
GGATTTCCTCAGCAGCATGACAAGCGGTTGCAACCGATAACCATCATGCACAACGCAGGCGGAATGGGCATTCAGTTGTGCCATGAGCTTTTGGCACAGGTTTTCTGGCAAGTGCGGCATATCGCAGGGAACAACCAGACATATGGGAGAAGTCACTTGCGCAGCAGCACTCAAGATACCCGCTAACGGACCAGGAAATCCGGGTCGGTTATCCTCGACGACGATTCCATACTGTTTGTACTCGTCAAAATTCCGATTGCAGCTAATAATCAGTTCGCTCACATCATCCCTGATGCGCCGGATAACGTGTTCTATTAGCCTGACTCCGTCCAGTTCAACCAGGCCTTTGTCCGCGAATCCCATTCTGCTTCCCCGGCCGCCGGCAAGAACGATACCAGATACCGATTGTTGCGATGTCTCAGTCACCGAGCACCAGTCTCGCGTTAACTTTCCCGGGCTGTCCTTCACGGTCGATGGATATCTGTTTAATCGATACATTTTGTTGCCCGACCACTTTGTCCAGCCATTGGGCAAGATCATTAAAGGCAACATTGTTAAACCAGACACTGACACTGCCACTGCCTTCCGGCTGCAGCCTGTTCGGTTTAATACCGGCTTGCTGCGCGGTTCTGGAGATCCGGGTTAAAAGCGTCTGCCCACCTGTGCCAGTTGAGCTCCGGGCAGCGGCAACATCCCGTGCCTGTTGTTCGGTACGCTGCATGTATTGGAGCAACTCAAGCTGCCGATCTCGATAATCTTTGCTGTCCTCATAATATTGAGTAAGCGACGACCACAAACCGAAATACAACACCAGGATAGCGATGAAAATCCCCAGGGCGTTAAGCGCGAGCCTGTCCCGTCTTCCCAGTGCTCGATAGTAGGAGATAAACTTTGTGACACGGGGGTCGGCCATAATTTTCACGTTTGGCTCCCGCCCGGTCGCACCCTGATGCTACCGTTAACACCACCTTGTTCCTGGCTGATCGTTCCTATATCGGCATCGAGCCCCAGCTTTGACAAAGTTTGGGAAAAACGCACCAGATCTTCACTCCTTGCCGCTTCCAGTTGCAAGACCATGTCCCCGCGACTCTCGTTGTAGTTCACGTTATTGAGTAATAGATTTGAGTCGGGCAGGTGTCTGGCTGCATCCTTGAATAAACTCATAAAGTCACCCGATTCACCGGACACTTCGCCAGCAAGACGTGCTCGCCAACGACGTCTCATATCACGAACGTTGCGGTCATCAGGAAAGATATCTTTATACAGTGCCCTGGCTTCAGCCTCCATCTGGCGCCCCTGGATATCCAGGTACACGGCCTGCGCAGTCATGAGCGATAGATGCAATACGAATGCGCAAGCTGCCAAAATCGCAGCGAATCGCCAGGCGTTTGATCCACTTCTTGTTTCCTCCTCAACCTCAAATTCACCCTGTAAAAGGTTCAGCATGTTCCGGTCCGGGATCTGGCCAAAATTCCTGCACAAACTTTCGAATGGCGGATAATCAAGTACCTGGACCTGCGGTGACAAATCCATTTCAGCATGGAGTTCCGACAGTTGTAGTTGCAGCTCTTCCTGATCGTCGGAATGCACTAATACGGTGAGATCACTACGTTGCTGTTCGTCCAGGAGCGAAACCGCCGTGGAAAACATCGATTTCTCAATACAAAATCCACTAAATGCCCCTGTTCGCACAAGGACACGTTGTCCATCCATCATCACTGTGACAGCCGAAGCCATTGGTACCAGCAACGTATCAATAACAACCTGTCGGGGATAAAGTCCTGCTTCGTTCAGACGTTTCAGACAGGATCGCAACCATTGCCTGTCGACAATCGCGACACTGACCTCGCCGTCAGCGCTCCGGTCTCCAATCGCAAAGTGGCATTTTTCCACATCTGTCGCCAGTTGTTCCTCTACCATGTAAGGCACGGCCTGCAATAACTGGCGCCGCTGCTTGCCTGGAACCCTGGCGCTGCTTAGCAGGACCTCCTCGCCGCCGATCATCAGACAAACACTATCTGGCCAGGACAGCTCCGAAGTCATTTCCTCAAATTCGCCAAACGTGCCCTTCCCTCTGATACGCACGATTCCGGACGCATCATCCAATAGTATCCATTCCAGTTGATCTTCGGTTAAACGCAGAAACAGATTTTCAGCCACTATCTTGCTCCTGCACCTGCGATCGAAGGACCTTCCTGCTTATATTGCGATAAATGACACGCATATTGCCGCTTGCCTGATCCCGTTGAATGATACTGGTGAGATACGCGAACCGATCTCGATAATGGGCTCGCACATTCACCTGAAAGAATGCCGATTGTACACCAAGACCTTCATCAGGTACGCCCGACATCTCCGGCATCTGTAGAAATTCATTGACGGATTGGAAACCGTCCTGCTCGTCTCGTCTATCTGCCATGGACTGCGCGACATCCAGGGTTAGATCGGCTGCGAGGGCTTGCAGGACCACCGGCGGAGCCGTATTAACGTTGATCCGGGTAGCGGTATCAGGCAGTGCAGTCACCCAGGGCGCCAGGGTCTCATAGGTATCTTGATCGAGATCCAGCAAAAGGCGAATCTCGCTTTTATCTACCATTATCCCTGAGCCAGTTCGATAAGGGGGGGCCAGTGCAAGATAATCGAAATCTTCAGCCCCCAGCTGCCGAGCCGACTGATCCTGGTCCAGCCAATCCTCGAGACGCATAAGATTCGCCTCATCGATCCCTAGCTGACGCATCATGGTGATGAATCGTGTTCTCGCGTGTTGAACATTGTCCCCCGTCGACGCCAGAGTGTTAACATTCAATTTTCCCTGAAGATCTTCGATCTTCAGTTCCACGGTGCCCTCCCTGAACTCGAACTCCAGATCGTTACTTGCCCATACCTGGCCGGTATGCTGAACTCCAGGTTCTTCAACAAAGTCTTCGTGCAGAATCTGTCTCGCCAGTTCTTCTCCACCCAGGGCGTATTGACGCGTTTGTTCCTGGTCGAAGTGATTAATGGCCCGGTGAACCCGGATATTCTGATCTGTCATCATCGAGGTCGCCAGTACCGTCGCGATCGCCACGACCAGCAATATCGTGATCAGCGCCACACCCTGCTGACGCAACCGCGGTGTGTATCTACTGGTCATGGTCTTCAGGGCTGTTCATTGTCTGCACCGGCTTCTGCGTCACTTTCAGCGTCTGTATCGAAATCTGCCCCTTCACCATTATCCATGCCATCCGGCTGTCCCACAGCGGGATTGGCGGGAAATATGATGGTTCGACGAAGCTCGCCATAACGCCGGCTCGCGATAACAATTTCCACAGCCTCGGGCAGACTGGATTCCATCTCCAGTTGAGGCCAGACATCGGTTCGATCTCCTTCGCGACCAATGAAGTTAATGCGCAAATCATCGACGCCGCCAAACAACGTTTGGGTAATGGGCTGGCTATCCTCGGCTCGATCCAATACCAGCCAGAAATGGCGCCGGACCTCGCCATCGACCATATCATAGGCTACCCGCTGCAGATGGCTGCGATTTCTGCCCAGCGGATTGTTCCAGCCGGTTCGTGTGATTTCGACGAGATAAGGTCCAGTGTGGCCGGCCATCACTGGCGGCAACGCTTCCCCATACTCGTCTCGAACGGGCCTTGGCACAGCTTGCAGAAAATCACGCTGCATTCTGGTGATGCCCCGCGTCAATCGATCGAAGGCTTGAGTTCTTTCCTGCGTGCGTTCGTGGCTTTTGATTACCATCTGCAGCATTTGCTGTGCGCCCAGCCCGATGATCGAGAATATGGCCATGGCGACCAACACTTCAAGTAATGTGAATCCTCGCGAGCTCATATCAGTAACGACCTATGAAACCCGTTAGCGTGGCAAGGGGCCGGTCGGTTCCGTCTGTCATCACGTCGACTTCGATGCGGCGAACCAGCTCATTATCGGTGGACTCAATGTCAACTTGAAGGGTCCATTCCCGATCCGCCATGGTCACAGTTTGCCGATCCGTACCGATACCGGGAAACACTGGTTCCATGCCATGCGCGTCAAGGCGCAATCTATTCAGGTGATTCTCCGCCACCCAATAGGCCAGGGTGCGCTCTTGTAAAATCCCGGCTTGTTTGGCGGCCATCCCCACGTTTTTGATGAGCGCGGAAGAGACCACGGCAAAGATGGCCAGCGCGATCATAATTTCTACAAGCGTGAAGCCTCGGCACATCCTGCTATTCATCGCCACTTCCCTTGCGTTGAAGATCGTCTTGCCAACTCAATTCCGCAAATCCATCCGATACCAGTGTCATGGAAGTCTCACCGCCCGACCTGATCGTTAGATCAAATGGTGTAATCTCCCCACTGGAAAGTATCAGTACCGGGGGACTCTCATCCTCGGTGATTTGAAAGTCCTCGCCCTCGACATTTAGCGTGAGTCTTATGTTGTCCGGCAGCGAGTATTGTTGAAATGGACGCTGATCGACGGGTTCCCAGCGCTGCTCGAGTTCATCATATCTATAAAAGCGATAACCCTGATTCTCAGGCCGGAATCCATACTCGCTGGCCTGAATAACGGCCTCGTCCCGGGCCATTTCCAACAGTACCTTAACCCGCCTGGCCTCGGCATCGAAATCCCGGGTCTGGGTAAAAGAAGGCATATTCGCAACCACAATGCCTGACATAATCGAGACGATAAACAATACAACCAGGATTTCTATGAGCGTAAAACCGGAATGGAAGCCTCGAGAACATTTCATAGGCTACAATTCAGATAGACGTATATCCGCATCGACGCCTTCGCCACCTTCTTTCCTGTCGGAGCCAAAAGAATAGATATCGTAATCGCGTCCTTCATTGAGGTACATGTAGGGTTCACCCCAGGGATCGACTGGTATCCGATTCAGATATCCCTCCGGATCCCAATTCCGCGGTTCCGGATAACCGGAAGGTCGGTTGACTAATGCCTCCAGTCCCTGATCCGTGCTGGGATAATGGCCGTTATCGAGACGATAGAGTTCCAGGGCATTGGCGATGGCCTGGATATCACTCTTCGCGGCAGTTACTCTGGCTTCATCCGGACGACCTATAATATTGGGAACGATCAACGCGCCCAGAATGCCCAGAATAACCACGACCACCATAATTTCGATCAGCGTAAAACCCTGATTCATTTTTAACAATTTCATGCCTGACTTTGCCCGCAAATGGCTCATTGTACCCATATGTGCCTACGCCACCAATTGATTGAGATTGATTATAGGCAACAGAATCGCCATTACGATCGTGAAAACAGCGCCGCCCATGACGACCAGCATGATCGGACCGAACAGGTTCAAAATGATACCCAGCAACATTTCCACATCCCGCTGCATGGCATCAGCTACCCGTGACAGCATATCGTCAAGCTGACCACTGGCTTCACCGCTGGCCACCATGTGCAACATCATGGG
>JBBDSF010000234.1:5526-8606 GCA_040905125.1 Pseudomonadales bacterium
AGTAGTCTTCTGTCCCATTCCATGCGCACCGCGGGCATCTGCAACAGTCGCCGTGTGCCAATGACCACGACGACCAGCAAGACAAGAATGATGAGCCCATACGACTGTGTAAATTCACTGAGCGAAATAATCATCTTCGTTAGTGCAGGCAATTCTTGTCCTGTGTCGCTGAACACTTTGACTACGTCGGGTACAACATAGGCCAGCAGCCCGGCGAGTATGGCAACCGTCAGCACGAACAGAATGATCGGGTAAACCATCGCCTGTTGAATACGCTGGCGAGATTCCTGTTGCGCCTCGGTATAGTCGGCCAGGCGACTAAGTACCAGATCCAGATGACCGGCCGATTCACCTGCGGCCACAGTCGCCCTGTACAGATCAGGAAATGCACGCGGATACTCGGACAGGCTGTTGGCGAGCGAAAACCCCTCCATGATTTTGGCGCGAACAGCCAGCAACATACTCTGAATCTTCGGATTTTCGTTCTGCTTCGAAACCGCCAGCATGGCTTCTTCCAATGGCAGTCCGGCTCCCAGTAGTGTCGCCAATTGGCGGGTCACCAGAGAGAGATCCCGAACCGACAAGGATGGCGTAAACAGATTACTCCAGGACTTTGTTCTCCCTGCCTCGCCTTGCGTCGGCGTTACGGTGAGAGGTGCGAGTCCCCGGTCTCGCAATATTTGCCTGACCTGCCGGGAACTATCGGCTTCCAGTACGCCTTTTTGTTCACGACCGCGCTCATTAAGGGCGATATAATCAAATGCAGCCATCTACGGCGTCACCTTAGTCATCAGTACTAACCCGCAGAACCTCGTCGATTGAGGTCACGCCTGATAATACCTTGGCCCGGCCATCTTCTCGTATACCCGTTGTTTTTGTGCGTGCATACTCTTCCAGTTCCAGCTCTGACGCGTTCGCGTGAATCATTCTTCTTATTTCATCGTCGATGGCGATCACTTCATACAATCCCTGACGACCCAGGTAGCCTTCATAGGCGCACTTCTCGCAACCCACGTGCCGGTATATTGTTGGCGGATTATCATGGTCAACCCTGAGAAAATCGCATTCAAACCCATCGGCTTCAAACGGTTCCCTGCACTCCGTACACAAAACACGGACGAGACGTTGTGCGACCAGTCCAATGACGCTGTTACTGAGCAAATAGGGCTGAACACCCATATTCGCCATCCGCGTCAACGCCCCGATAGCCGTATTGGTATGCAGTGTCGACAGCACCAGATGGCCGGTCAAACTCGCCTGCACCGCGGTGTCTGCAGTTTCGTAATCCCTGATCTCGCCCACCATAACCACATCCGGATCCTGGCGCAGGATCGCTCGTAACCCTTTGGCGAAGGTCATGTCTGCCTTGATGTTGACCTGGGTCTGGCCGATGCCTTCCACGTCATACTCAATGGGGTCTTCCACGGTCAGAATGTTCCGTGAACGATCGTTCAGACGGTCCAGACACGCATATAAGGTGGTCGATTTACCGGAACCGGTCGGCCCGGTCACCAGGATGATGCCATGAGGTTTCTCAATCAGACTTTGCATCGTCTTCATGTCGTTGACCGTCATGCCAAGGTTGCCCAGATCGCGTTTTCCTTCCTGTTTGTCCAGCAGACGCATAACCACGCGCTCGCCATTACTGGCCGGTATAGTCGAGACTCTGACATCGACTTCCTTGCCTGCCACACGCAAGCTGATTCGTCCGTCTTGCGGCAGACGTTTCTCCGCGATATCGAGCCGCGCCATCACCTTGATTCTGGAAACCAACAGTGGTGCCAGGGCGCGCCTTGGACTGATAACCTCTCTAAGGACGCCATCTACCCGAAAGCGTACCACCAGCCGTGTTTCGTATGTTTCCACGTGAATATCGGACGCACCGACGTTAACTGCCTCGGTCAGCAAGCTATTGATCAGTTTGATGATAGGTGCATCATCTTCCTGTTCCAGCAGGTCACCGGTCTGGGGAATCATATCCACGAGGCTACCGAGATCCATATCTTCGCCAAGATCTTCCATCATCTGAAAGGTCTCGCCAGAATCGTTCTGGTAGGCCCCGGATAACCTGTTATCGAAAGTCTCGTCATCGACTTCGTGACAATCCAGAGGTCCGTTGGCAAATCGCCTGACCTCGGCAAAGATCCGGGGACTCAGGCCGGCTTTATAGATAACCGAGCGAGCGCCGTTGCGACGCTCGGGCAACAACAATACGCCATACCGTTTGGCAAAACTGAAAGGCAGTCGATGGGACTCATAGGTTTCGCTCATCATTCTATTCGACAAATAGCCTGCTATTATTTGAAAATACTCTTACCCCGATGTGACAGAAGCTGTTGAGCGAGGTGCCACTATCGAACACTTATCCGGGATTTTCAAGCGCTCCTTGAGCAGTACGAAAAAAGCCCGGACCTCTTCTCAAACGGGCCAATCCAGCTTACCATAATCAATACTTATCAATTCACAAATAGTAATTCAGCTGGATGATTTTACAGAATTGGCACCCGGGACTCGCTCGAACACGATCCGACAGACAGTGGCGGTATTGATATGAAGCTAAGTAATATTGATCTCAATCTGTTTGTAGTATTCGACGCCATCTATACAGAAGGCAATCTGACACGGGCTGGCGAGATTATCGGAATCACTCAGCCCGCTGTCTCCAACTCCCTTTCCCGGCTCAGAAAGTTATTCGACGACCCCCTCTTCGTCCGGACTGCCGAGGGAATGGTCCCAACGCCCGTGGCTCAGAATATCATCGGGCCGGTTCGTCAGGCTCTTGGCCTGATGCGCTCCAGCGTTCAGGAGAATGAAGAGTTCGACCCATCCCGGTCGAACAAACGGTTTCGAGTCAGTATGACCGATCTGTCCCAGGCAATCATATTGCCGTATTTGTTTGGCCGCATAAAACGGGAAGCGCCTCTGCTTGCCATCGACTGCTATCACGTTCACCGGCGTGACTTAAACGTGGAGCTGGCTTCCGGTAATCTCGACTTTGCCGTGGATATCCCCTTGACTCCCGACCCTCAAATCAGACAAGCGCCCTTGTTTTCCCATCCTCATGTCTGTGTGGTGAGAGA
>JBBDSF010000234.1:8706-10480 GCA_040905125.1 Pseudomonadales bacterium
CTCAAATCAGACAAGCGCCCTTGTTTTCCCATCCTCATGTCTGTGTGGTGAGAGAAGATCACTCCGTGATCAAGGAGGAACTGACCACAGAGCAATACCTCGATCTTCGCCACATCCACATTTCCAGCAGAAAAGGCGGACTCGGGCATGTGGATCTGGCTCTCGGGAAGAAAGGCAAGCGTCGGCACATCGCACTGCGTACCCAAAACTACCTGGCTACACCGGAATTGATTTCCCGCACGGACCTTGCGATTACGGTGCCGCGTGTTTTCGCAGATTTTATGATTACCCAGTATCCGGTCAGGTACATGGAACTGCCCTTTGATGTGCCCAATCTTGAAACGTACCTCTATTGGCATGAAAGCACGGACAAGGATCAAGCAAATCGGTGGATGCGAGAGCTTATGCTGGCATTGCCCGAGAAATTTTCCAGGAGAAAGTCAGAGTCATGAATTTTGTCGGCAGCCATATCCTTTCCGTTTCGCAGTTCGATCGACAAGCCATCGAAACCGTCTTTACTGTCGCCGACCAGATGGTCCCCTATGCCGGGCGTAGTCGAATGACCCGCGTACTCGAAGGCGCCATCATGGGCAACATGTTTTTCGAACCCAGCACCCGAACCCGCGTGAGCTTCGGCTGTGCATTCAATCTCCTGGGTGGCGAGGTTCGCGAAACGACTGAAATAAAGGCGTCCGCCATCGCCAAGGGCGAATCCTTCTATGATACGGCCCGCGTCCTGAGCGGCTATAGCGACATCATCGTGATGCGTCATCGGCTGGAGGGATCCGTGGAGGAATTTGCCAGTGCCAGCCGCGTGCCGGTCATTAACGCGGGGGACGGTTCCAATGAACATCCGAGTCAGGCGCTTCTGGATCTGTATACCATCAAAAAGGAACTGGAGGGCCGGGGGAAAGCAATAGACGGCCTGCGAATCGCCTTGATTGGCGATCTGCGCTATGGGCGCGCGGTACATTCACTATGCAAGCTGCTGAGTCTGTACGAAAACATTCATTTCACCCTGATTTCGCCGCCGGAGCTCGGCCTGCCACGATCCTACACAGAGGACATCGCCGCTGCCGGTCACGAGGTAGCAGAATCCACAGAGCTGGAATCCGGCATCAGCCACGCGGATATCATTTACGTCACGCGAACTCAGGAAGAACGTTTTACCACCCAGGCGGAAGCGGACCGGTACAAGGGCCTGTTCCGACTCAATCAGGCCATCTACACGGAATACTGCGAACCCAATACCGTGATTATGCATCCCCTGCCCCGCGACTCCCGTGGCAATGCCAATGAACTGGATAATGATTTGAACGAGAATCCCAATCTGGCCATATTCCGGCAAACGGATAATGGCGTACTGATTCGAATGGCGTTGTTTGCGCTGATCATGGACGTCTCGGATCGCGTAGACGACTTCAGCCGCGACGTTAACTGGTATACTGCCAAGCGTTTTTAATTTGCCACCATCCAGGATTCAGTATGCATGTCAATTACGAAAACCTGGACTTCGGCCTTGGAGATACGCTTAATCTTCTCCGCGAACAGGTCAACCGGTTCGCGGCAGAGGAAATCGCGCCCAGGGCTGCCGAAGTCGATGCCAATAACGAATTTCCCGCGGACCTGTGGAAGAAGATGGGCGATCTGGGACTCCTGGGTATTACCGTCAGCGAGGACCATGGTGGCAGCGGGCTCGGTTATCTGGCGCACGTGGTTGCCATGGAAGAAATCAGCCGCGCATCCGCCTCTGTCGCGCTGAGTTACGGCGCCC
>JBBDSF010000234.1:10580-12069 GCA_040905125.1 Pseudomonadales bacterium
GCCATGGAAGAAATCAGCCGCGCATCCGCCTCTGTCGCGCTGAGTTACGGCGCCCATTCCAATTTGTGCGTCAATCAAATTTTCCGAAATGGCAATGAAGATCAAAGGCAACGGTACTTGCCGGATCTGATCAGCGGCGATGCGGTCGGTGCCCTGGCAATGAGTGAACATGATGCCGGCTCCGACGTCATGGGCCTGCAGCTTCGAGCGACGGCGGACGGCGACGACTATGTGCTGAACGGCACCAAAATGTGGATCACCAACGGCCCGGATGCCAACACGTACGTCATCTATGCCAGAACAGATCCCGATGCCGAGGCGCGCGGCATCTCTGCTTTCATTGTAGAACGGGATTTCCCGGGGTTCAGTCGTTCACCCAAGCTGGACAAGCTCGGCATGCGGGGCTCCAATACCTGCGAGCTGGTGTTCGATGATTGCCGGGTACCGGCAACCAACATTCTGGGCGAGCTGAACGGTGGCGCACGGGTATTGATGAGCGGCCTGGACTTTGAGCGGGTGGTTCTTTCCGGAGGGCCGCTCGGCATTATGCAGGCGTGCATGGATGTCGTGACACCCTACATCCATGACCGCAAGCAATTCGGTGAATCGATCGGCGAGTTCCAACTGGTGCAGGGCAAGATCGCCGACATGTATGCCCGCATGAACGCCTGCAGATCCTATCTGTATACCGTGGCCTCGGCCTGTGACCGCGGCCAGACTACCCGCAAAGACGCCGCTGCCGTGATTTTGTATTGTGCAGAAAACGCAACGCAATCCGCGCTCGACGCGATACAGTTGTTAGGTGGCAATGGCTACATTAATGAATATCCCACCGGCCGCCTGCTTCGCGACGCCAAGCTCTACGAAATCGGTGCGGGAACCTCGGAGATAAGACGTATGCTGATTGGTCGTGAACTGTTCAGTGAGTCTCGCTGATCATGCCGGTCATCCAGTCCAAAATCAGTACTCATAGCCAGGAATACAAAGCCAACTTCGAGCAGATGTCTGCGCTGGTCAGCCGGCTCCGGGAAGACTGCCAGGAGGCGATGAAAGGCGGCAGCGAAGCCGCTCGCACGCGACATACCGAACGTGGCAAATTACTGACACGAGACCGGGTGGAACAGTTGCTCGATCCGGGCTCTCCTTTTCTGGAACTCTCCCAGCTGGCCGCTTTTGACATGTATGACAATGAAGCACCCTGCGCCGGCATTGTCACCGGTATTGGCCGGGTATCCGGTCAGGAGTGCATGATTGTCGCCAACGATGCCACCGTCAAAGGCGGCACTTACTATCCAATCACTGTCAAAAAACATCTTCGCGCTCAGGCCATTGCCGAACAATGCAATCTGCCGTGTATTTATCTGGTGGATTCCGGCGGCGCCAATCTGCCCCACCAGGATGAAATATTCGCGGACCGTTTTCATTTCGGCAGAATTTTCTACAATCAGGCTAACATGTCAGCCAAGGGGATACCCCAGATCGCTGTCGT
>JBBDSF010000234.1:12169-14097 GCA_040905125.1 Pseudomonadales bacterium
GGTATTCTGTTTTCCGAATCCGCGCAGAAAGGCGCGCACTTTATCGAACTGTGTTGTCAGCGCAATGTTCCCCTCGTCTTTCTCCAGAACATCATGGGATTCATGGTCGGGGAAAAATACGAGTCTGAAGGCATTGCCAAGAATGGCGCCAAATTGGTGCTGGCTGTCGCATGCGCGCAGGTACCGAAGTTGTCCCTGATGATCGGCGGCAGCTTCGGAGCCGGCAACTATGGTATGTGTGGCCGCGCTTATGATCCCAACTTTTTGTGGATGTGGCCCAATGCACGCGTATCCGTGATGGGTGGGCAACAAGCGGCAGATGTTCTCGCCCAGGTGCGGGAAGACAATCTCAGGGCCGCCGAGAAGAGCTGGACAGCGGAAGAGCGGGACGCCTTCCGGCAGCCGATCATCGATCAATATGAAATGCAGGGGAATCCCTGGTATGCCAGTGCGCGCCTTTGGGATGACGGGATTCTTGACCCCGCAGAAACCAGGACGGCCATGGCGCTTGGGCTGACAGCCGCACTCAATAAACCCGTTTCGCCAACCCGCTTTGGCGTGTTTCGCATGTGAGCGACGCTAATGCCACTTAATCGAAGAAAAATTCAACGATTGCTCATTGCCAATCGGGGTGAAATCGCGCTGCGCATCATGCGAACCGCCCGGCGACTCGGTATAGCCAGCATTGGCGTCTATTCCCGAGTCGACAATAACGCCATGCACGTCAAGGCTTGCGACGAATCTGTTTTGTTGGGCGACGCACCACCGGCGGACAGTTACCTGAATATAGACAAGATCATCGAGGCGGCGGTGTCGTTGCAAGCCGATGCCATACATGCCGGATATGGTTTCCTCGCGGAAAACGCCGAATTTGCACGGCGCTGTGCGGAAAACGACATCATCTTTGTCGGACCTCCACCGGACGCGATCAACCTCATGGGCTTAAAGGGGCTGGCGCGGGAAAAAATGATTGAAGCAGACGTGCCGGTCTTGCCGGGCATCGATCACGTCAACGGGGATGATGTTGCTGCTCTCGTGGACAACATTGGTTATCCCGTCATGATCAAACCCGAAGCCGGCGGTGGCGGCAAGGGCATGAAAATTGTGCGTGAGCCGGGGGAGCTGACCGCGGCATTGGAGACCGCACGCAGAGAAGCGTTGTCCTCCTTTAACGACGACCGGTTGATGCTCGAAAAGTATCTGGACGCGCCCCGCCACGTGGAAATCCAGGTTTTCGCGGACAGCCAGGGTCACTGTATCCACCTGAATGAACGGGATTGCTCCCTGCAACGACGCCATCAAAAGATTATCGAGGAATCCCCCGCACCGGGCTTCAAACCTTCCCTGCGAGAAGCCATGGGGAGTGCCGCGGTCGCTGCTGCGAAGGCAATCGATTACGAGGGTGCAGGTACGGTCGAATTTCTGTTGGCACCGGACGATACCTTCTATTTTATGGAAATGAATACGCGACTTCAGGTTGAACACCCTGTCACAGAGGCCATAACCGGTTTCGATCTGGTGGAATGGCAACTGCGAGTGGCTTCGGGCGAACCGCTGCCGGCCACCCAGGACCAGGTGACTATCCGCGGCCATGCCATGGAGGCCCGGATATACGCCGAAGATCCCCTGAACGATTTCTTACCCGCGTCCGGGCAAATCCGTTATCTTGACTTACCCGCGGAATCGGCCGATTTGCGTATCGATAATGGCGTGGCGACAGGTGACCTGGTTGGCGTATTTTATGACCCCATGCTGATGAAGCTGATTGCCCGGGGGAGCGACCGCAATGCCACTGTTCATCATTTGCGCCACGGTCTGCAACAACTGCACCTGGCCGGAATCACCACCAATCGGGACTTTCTGCTGGCCATCCTGGACAACGAAACGTTTCAGAATGGCGAGGTGACAACCAATTGGCTGGATGGACA